>LJTS01000048.1 GCA_001304425.1 Betaproteobacteria bacterium SG8_40 | reverse complement strand
CGACATTCTCGACAGATGCATCATCAACAGCGCCGCGTCGGCGCAAAACTCGATGGCGAAGTCACGATCGGATACGGCGTCCAGTGAATTGCGGCAAACACCGTCAAATCCCAGTTCCCGCGCGACTTGTTCCCGGTCGATGGGAAAAGTGGTGCCCGCCAGCGCCGCCGACCCAAGCGGCAGTTGATTGACGCGCGAGCGGCACTCCGCGAAACGCTGTGCGTCGCGTAGCGTCATTTCATAGTAGGCCATCAAATGGTGCGCGAACGAAACCGGTTGTGCGACCTGCAGGTGAGTGAAGCCCGGCATCAGCGTATCGACGTGCTGCTCGGCAAGCTCGAGCAGATTTGCGTGAAATGCCCGTAGCAGGCGCAGTACCTCGTCAATCGCGTGACGCAGGTACAGGCGAATGTCGGTTGCGACCTGATCGTTGCGGGAACGGCCCGTATGCAAGCGCTTGCCGGCATCGCCGACCAGCGCTGTCAGGCGGTGTTCAATGTTCAGGTGCACGTCCTCGCGGTCATCTGACCACTCGAACTCGCCCCGCGAGATCTCTCCCTCGATTTCACCGAGGCCGCGTTCGATGTCCGCCAGGTCATCGGCCGAGAGCACACCGCAGGCGTGGAGCATCCGGGCATGCGCAAGTGATCCCTGAATATCGTATTCGGCCAGGCGCTGGTCGAATCCGACCGATGCCGTATAGCGCTTGACCAGCTCGGCTACCGGCTCGCTGAATCTGCCGGACCAGGCCTTGTCGTCTGGTTTGGGTGGGGGTTTGTTGGGTTGCATCCTGGCTGAAGCCAAATCAAGAACGGGGACGGGATATCGGGCAAACGGCACATTCGATAAACACGAAGCTGGCTAGCTTAGTGCTTCAATTTCGCCTTGTTGCGTCAATTTCATCATGCAAAGCAGCTTTCCAGGGCAATTTGCCGCCCGGCATGCAGGCATGCCGGGAAAGTAACCCCAGCGAAGTTATAGAACCGATGGCAAGTATAAGTCAGAACGCTCCAGTGAATTCGTTGCCCGATTTCCGCAATCTCGGTGTCATGCTGCGGATACTCGTGATCGTTACCGGATTGACTCTGCTGGCAGAGGCGTTGAAAAACAACGCGCTTGTCCGCTGGCTGGAAGCATCCGCCGCAGCAATTGCCTTCGTATTGCCGGTGACGATCATCTCCTTGCTGATTCTTGGACTGGCGACTGCGTGGCTGCGCCGGATCGATTACAGGGCGGCAATCGCCTTTGTCGTGATCATCGAGCTGGCGGTCGTCACGGCTACGGTCCAGTTCGTCTGGGTGCTGCTTCCGGAGGACAACAGCCTCACAGTTCTTGTCCGCTACTGGCTGTTCACGGTGTTACTGGCGCTGGCGCTGATTGGCTATTTCAACTTGCGCAATCGGGCATTGTCTCCGGCACTGGCGGAAGCGAGATTGCAGGCGTTGCAGGCCCGCATCCGTCCGCATTTCCTGTTCAACAGCCTCAATGCGGTCCTGAGCCTCATGCGCGCCGAACCGCGGCGCGCCGAAACCGCGCTTGAGGATCTCTCGGAGTTGTTTCGCGTATTGATGTCCGACAACCGGAAGTTGATTCCCCTGGAGCAGGAACTCGAGTTGTGCAGGCAGTATCTCGATATCGAATCCTTGCGGCTCGAGGACCGGCTGAACGTGGACTGGCGTATCGAGGAACTGCCCGACGATGCCATGGTTCCGCCGTTGATCCTGCAGCCGTTGCTGGAGAACGCCGTGTACCACGGCATTGAGCCGTCCGCCCGGCCGGGCACCATCTCGATACACATTCAACGAAAATCCGAGCGTCTGGAAATGACCCTGAGCAATCCGGTACCAGAAACAACAAGGCCCCAATCGGGTAACAAGATGGCGCTGGCGAACATCGGGGAGCGCTTGCAACTGCACTTCGATGCCGAAGCCACATTTGCAACCCGATCGGAAGGCGGCCGCTTCGAGGTACGCATCGTTCTGCCTTATGTCAAGGGGGTGATATGAGCGGCGGAAAACTCCGGATTGCCATCACGGACGACGAGGCCCCGGCGCGCAACCGTATCAAGAACCTGCTGGAAGACGTATCCGAAATGCTTCCGATCGAACTGGTGGGAGAGGCGGACAATGGTCGAGCCCTGCTCGAACTGGTTGAAGAGCATCCGGCCGACGTCGTTTTGCTCGACATCAGGATGCCGGAGATGGACGGCCTGGAGGCGGCGAGACACCTGCAAAAACTCGAAGATCCGCCGCATGTGGTGTTCACGACCGCTTATGACGATTACGCGGTGAGTGCTTTCGAACTGCATGCGATTGACTACCTGGTAAAGCCGATCCGCTTGCGCCGTCTGCACGACGCTTTGTCACGCGTGCGGTCGATCACGCGCATCCCACTCGACGTGCTGAACGAAATGGCGCCCGACGCGCGTACGCATTTATCGATACAGGAGCGCGGAAAAGTCCAATTGGTGCCGGTGGCGGAAATACTGTATTTGCGCGCAGAGCTAAAGTACGTGACCATACGCACGGCGCAGCGTGAGTTGCTCCTTGAAGAGTCCCTCTCCAGTCTTGAGGAAGAGTTCGGTGACAGGTTCGTTCGCATCCACCGCAATTGCCTGGTCGCGCGGGAATACATCGAGGCCTTCGAGAAAGAGTCGCAGCCAGGTGCGGAAGCGCGCTGGGTGATACGGGTGCGCGGCGTGAACGAAAAACTGCCGGTCAGCAGGCGACAGCAATCCATCGTGCGGCAACTCGGAAAGAAGGCGTGCTGAAACCGGTCCTGGCAATGGCGGCAGGGCTGTGCGTTTGTCTGTCGGCGGGCGCGGTAACGCTGCCCGAAGTGCCGGCCAATGGAAGTGCCCTGGAAGATCTCGACCGGAACGTGTTCCAGTGCCGGGCGGCAGACCAGCTTACCCAATGCCGCCGTCGCGGCAAGCCGTCCGACCAGATAGCCGGCGAGTCGGTCTTTGAAATCGTGCTTTCCTACCGGGAGAACACGCTGGTGCGCACCGTTTTCACTTTCAGCGAAGCGCGTCTGGACCAGTTCGTGGAGCAACTATCGCGGCAGCTTGGAGCCCCTGCGGCTGGTAGCGAGGGCCTGAAAGCCGGCATGGGTGGCGTCTTCGAGAATCGTTATTACGTATGGAATCGCGGCGGGAAAGCATGGTTTGTCGAGCAATACTTCGAGCGCATTACCGATAGCGCCTTGTGGATGATGAGCGATTCCGAGCTGGACCGGCTGTTTGCCGAGCGCGAACGCCAGCGAGTACGAGGCGCGCGCGATCTCTGAGTAACAGGCGGGCTGCTGCGGAAACCGTTGTCGGGCCGTATCGATATCCCGGCGCCCACCACCGGCGCGTCGAGACGGCAGTTGTGCAGAATCTCGCGCCACTACCCGATGACGGCACTCCACCGAACGGAACCCGTTTCGAACAGATGCGTGCCTGAAACGGCAACAGTCGCCAACGGCAGTTGCGCCCCGGTTGGCGCCGGGTATCCCATTCGGGCTGCGCTATCCGTGCGCTATCCATGCGCTATGGAGAGCAGGCGATTCGTAAGCGGTTAGACTAGGCATTTGCGGCGTATGACGCCATGTGGTCCGTGAAGCGGATCGAGCTGCTTTTCATACCCTGGACAACACCGAATTTTGTCAAAGAGCCCGAAATCCATAGTCATAGCCACGCGGGAAAGTGCCCTCGCGCTGTGGCAAGCGCGCTACGTTGCCGCCTTGCTGCAGAAACGGATCCCTGGCCTTGGCGTTTCCTTGCTTGGTATGACGACCGAGGGTGACCGGCGCCTGGAAGTGTCGCTTGCCCGGATCGGGGGCAAGGGATTGTTCGTGAAAGAACTCGAACAGGCGTTGTACGACGGGCGTGCCGACATCGCCGTGCATTCGATGAAGGATGTACCGATGGAGTTGCCGCCCGGGTTTCGGATTGCCGCAATGATTGCCCGCGAGGATCCGCGTGACGCCTTTGTCTCGAATCGTTTCCCGGACCTGCAATCGCTCCCGAAAGGCAGCGTTGTCGGCACTTCGAGTTTGCGCCGTCAAAGCCAGATCAGGGCGCGCCATCCGCACCTGGTCGTCAGGCCGCTGCGCGGTAACGTCCAGACACGGTTGCGCAAGCTCGATGAAGGCGAGTTTGCCGCCATCATTCTCGCCGCGGCGGGCCTGCAACGCCTCTCCCTGCAACAGCGCGTCACCGCCTTTCTGGAACCGGAACAGAGCTTGCCGGCAGTCGGACAGGGCGCACTCGGAATAGAATGCCGGGAGGACAGAGCGGATCTTCGTGAACTGCTTGCACAGCTAGAGGACGCGCAAACGCGCTGCTGTGTCGAAGCCGAGCGCAGCCTGTCGCGCGAACTTGCCGGCAGCTGCAACGTGCCGTTGGGTGGATATGCGCAGTTGATCGGCGACAAGATGCGTCTGCGCGGCTTCGTTGCCAGGCCGGATGGGTCGAAACTGATCGAGGATGATTTGACCTTGCCGTTCACCGATTCCGTGGCGGATACGATTGGCCGGGACATGGCCCGGCGACTGGCGGAGCGTGGCGCAAGGGAAATTCTCGATTCCCTGGAGCTGGAAGGATGAGCGGTTGCGACCTCAACGGCCTCGGCGTGCTGGTGACACGACCAGCCGGGCAGGCTGGGCCGCTGGCGGCGTCGATCCGGCAAATGAGGGGCAAGCCCACCTTCTTTCCCGGGGTGGTGATCGAAGCAGTGGAGCACGGGAGGCTGGTTTCCGCCCTGTCGTCGATGACACCGATGGATCTCGCGATTTTTGTCAGTCCGACGGCGGCCCGGCTCGGCGTACCGCCACTGATCGAAAAGTTCGGGTCGCTGGACGGCTTGCGCGTTGCGGCAGTGGGGCGAACTACGGCGGCCGAGTTGGAGAAACTCGGGTTGACCGACATCATCGTGCCGGACAGTTCAAGCGGTGGCGAAGCCCTTGCCGGTTGTCTGCAACTTGGGCAACTGGCGAACCGGAAGGTGCTGCTGGTACGGGGCGAAGGCGGCAATGACGTGCTGGAGACCGCCCTGCGGAAGCGCGGCGCGAATGTTTGGTTGTTCGAGTGTTATCGTCGCTGTTTGCCAGGAGCCGACTTTGGTGCGGTTGAGCCGTTGCTGCGCGACGGGCGCATTGGAGCGTGGATGGCGACCAGCGGTGAGATACTGGACAATCTGCTGCGTTTGGCCGGAGAGCACGCGGCGCTGTTGCGAAATACACCGCTGTTCGTCAATCATCCACAGGTTGCCGTGCGCGCATTTTCACAAGCAGTCAAAGTAATATTCGTTACTTCGGGTGGGGATGCCGGTCTCAGCGCCGGTCTCTGCACGTGGTTTTGCGAGCCCCGGGCTTCAATGTCCTGATTCAAACGGAACTGTCATGAGCAAGAACAGCAAGGATGAGCAAACCCGCGCATCCGGGTCGAAAGAAACGGAAAACCCGGCCGCTCAGCCAAAAACGCAGCGGCCAGCGGAGAAGCGCGACGAGCAACGAGCGGCAGCCAAAGACGGGCCGGCTGACCGGCCTGAAGCGGCATCAGGCGTTGCGCCGGCTGAGACCGGGCAACGTCACGGGCGCGGCGCTGCAGGGCTGATCGCAACCCTGGCGTTCTTGATCGCGCTGGGCGCGGCGGGATTCACCGTTTGGCAGACATACGAACTGCGGCGGGCAAAAACCGAATTAGATCTCGAGCTGGCGCGCAAGCTGGCGGAAATTGAAACGATTGGCAGTGATGCCCGCCGCGAGTCCGGCGGCGCGAGAGACATTGCACGCGAAGTGGAATCAAGGCTTGGCCGGCTCGAAGCGCAACTGGTGGAGTTGCAGAACCAGCGCCTGGCACTGGAGTCCCTGTATCAGGACCTGTCGCAGTCTCGCGATGAGTGGACCCTGGCCGAGGTCGAACAGATTCTGCTGGTTGCCAGCCAGCAGCTTCAACTGGCGGGCAACGTCAAGGCCGCCTTGATCGCGCTCGAAGCCGCGGATGCCCGTCTTGCCCGGTCGGATCGCCCGCAACTGACGGCATTGCGCCGGGTCATCGCCCAGGATATAGAACGGCTCAAATCTTCGCCGTTTGTCGACGTGACCGGGATCGGGCTCAAACTCGAGCGGATCATCGCGAGCGTTGGCGAAATGCCTTTGGCGATGGAGACCCGGCCCGAGTCAATGAGGCCGGAAGCCGCGACGTCATCGGCGGCGCAAGGCTGGCGGCAAGTCATCGACGAGCTATGGAACGATCTGCTCACGCTGGTTCGTATCGAGCGAATTGACGCGGCCGAGGCACCGCTGTTGGCACCTGAGCAGTCTTTCTTTTTGCGCGAGAACCTGAAGCTCAGATTGCTCGGGGCCCGGCTTTCCCTGTTGGCGCGTGATCAGGCGACTTTCCGCGCCGATCTGGAGGCAGCCTCGGCCTGGCTGCAACGTTATTTCGACACCGAGGCGTCGACGGTGGCGTCATCGGCAACGGCGATCGATGAATTGTCGAAATCGGACATCGTTATCGCGCTGCCCGACGTTGGCGCCAGTCTCGATGCGGTGCGCAATTACCGTCTGGTCAGAGAACGCACTGTGCGTTGAGCCGGCAGGCGGCAGTTTTCGGGTGACGATCGACATTACGGAGGGATAGGAGACAGGATGCGCTGGTTGTTATGGGTCATTGCGCTGGCTGCGCTGGCTGTCGGATCGGTTCTGGTCGCGCGCGTGAACCAGGGATTCGTGCTGCTGGTGACCCCGGTTTACCGGGTGGAGCTTTCTCTGAATCTTGCCATTGTCATTCTCGTCGCGGCGATTATCGCCGGCTATCTGCTGGTTCGTACCCTGGCGGTTGCTGTGTCGATGCCGGCGAGGGTGCGGGAATTCAATAAACGGCGCGCCGAGAAAAAAGCCCGTCAGGCATTTGGCGATGCGGTGCGCTTATATTTCGAAGGGCGTTTTGGCATGGCCGAGCGAGCGGTCGCGTCGGTGTTGTCACGCGATCAATCGGCCGGATTGGCGGCCCTTGTTGGTGCCCGGGCTGCGCATGGCCGCCGCGATTACGCAACACGCGATGAGTATCTGAAGCGCGCTGCCGATCATGCGCCCGCCGAGAACGTTGCGCGCCTGATCGCGCAGGCAGAGATGTACCTCGACGAGCGCCGCTATCACGATGCGTTGAACCTGCTGGGGCAATTACCTGAAAAGCACACCGAGGCTCTGAAACTGGAACTGCGTGCTCACGAGCTGGCGCATGACTGGGAAGCAGTGCTGAAGCTTCTACCGCAACTGGACAAGCGCAAGGTTTTCGACCAGGCCTTGCTCGAGCAGATACGCCGCCACGCCTACATCGAGAACTTGAGAGACAAGGCCACCGATCTGGAAACATTGCGCGGTTATTGGTCGCGCCTGCCATCATCGTACAAGCGCGACCCGCGGATAGCGGTGACGGCGGCGCAGGGTTTTCTTGCCTTTGGAAGCTGCGACGACGCGCACAAGGTGGTGGAATCCGGATTGGCCGCGCAGTGGGATTCTCCGCTCGTTGCCTACTATTCGGAATGCCTCGGAGCGAACGTCAAGAAACAGCTCGAGCAGGCGGAAAGGTGGCTCAAGGACCATCCGCGGGATCCGGTGCTCCTGTTGGTGCTCGGCAGGTTATGTGCACACGAGAAACTGTGGGGCAAGGCGCAAAGCTATCTGGAGGCGAGCCTTTCGGTCGAGCCAACGCATTCGACACATCTTGAACTGGCCCGGCTGTTTGAAAGAACCGGCCGGCAGGAAGAAGCAACGGCGCAGTACCGGCAAGCGCTCGAGCAGACCTTGCCTCGCCTCAAACAGGCAACCGGCGGGAGGCGTCGCGCCGTTATCTAGCCGCTCGCCGGCTCCGGTTAACCGCAGTTGCCGCCTGTCCCGGCCCAACGCTGCTCCAAATGCACGTCTCTGATCGAACCGAGTATTCATGAATAAATATATTCGTACGATACCCACCGCCAAGAAGGATCGCCCGCTGCGCGAGGACATCCGGCTGCTGGGCCGGATTCTTGGCGACACCATTCGTGAGCAGGAAGGCAACAGGATTTTCAATCTCGTCGAGCGCACGCGCAGGAACTCGATCGCGTTTCAGCGCGACGGCGATGCAAAGGCCAGAAAACAGCTCGATTCGGTGCTGAACGACCTCAATGCCGAAGACACGATCGCGGTTATTCGTTCCTACTGCTACTTCTCCCTGTTGGCGAACATCGCTGAAGACCAGCACCATATTCGCAGGCGCCGCGCCTACAGCCTTGCCGGTTCACGTCCACGGGAAGGTTCGATTCGACTGGCAATCGACAGGGCTTTGCAGGCGGACATTGACATTTCGAGACTGCTTTCTTTCTTTTCCAATGCCCTGGTCGTGCCTGTGCTCACGGCCCACCCGACCGAAGTCCAGCGCAAGAGCATTCTCGATCTGCAGAAACAGATTGCCCAACTGCTCACCGAACGCGACCGGTTGAAGCTCACGCCTGAGGAAAGCGCGCTTAACGACGATTCCTTGCGCGGTGCGGTGCTGACGCTGTGGCAGACGCGGATATTGCGCGAGCTGCGCCTGACCGTAGAGGACGAGATTGAAAATGGTTTGTCGTTCTACCAGCACACGTTCCTGTCACAGTTGCCGCGGCTCTACGGCGAAGTCGAAGACATGCTGGCCGCAGAAGGCGGGGCGCCGCCGCTGAGTGCGACTTTCTTGCGCATGGGAAGCTGGATAGGCGGCGATCGCGACGGCAATCCATATGTGACCCACACGGTGATGCAACATGCGCTGGCGCAACATAGTGCAACTATTTTTGACTTCTATCTTGATGAACTGCCCCGGCTCGGCAGGGAACTTTCCCAATCGGTGCGGATCGTCGAAGTCACTCCCCGGCTCGGGGCCCTGGCCGGCAAATCTCCCGACGAGTCTGTGCACCGGCGCGATGAGCTGTACCGCAGGGCGCTGATCGGCATCTACGCGCGCCTGTCGGCGACTGCGCGGTCATTGGGTTTGCGGCCGAACACGCACCGTGCGCTCGGTGATGCTCGCCCGTACGAGAGCCCGGCGGAGTTCGGGGATGACCTTTCGCAGGTTGCTGAATCGCTGGCATTGAACGGAAGTGGCCGAATTGCGCGTGGCCGTCTGCGCTCGCTGCGCCGGGCAGTTGATGTGTTCGGCTTTCATCTGGCAACGCTCGACATGCGGCAGCACTCAGGTGTTCACGAATCGGCGGTCGACGAGTTGTTCTTGCGCGGCGCCGGACAGCGCGGTTATTCCGAGCTCGGCGAAAAGGAGCGCTGTGAATGGCTGTTGCGGGAACTGAAGGTGCCGCGCCCGTTGCGCTCGCAGTTCATAGACTACAGTGACGCGACCTGGAAAGAGCTGCAGATTATCGACACGGCGGCGGAATTGCGCCGGCGTTACGGTAAAGACGCGATGGCAAACTACATTGTCTCCATGACCAATGGCGTGAGCGATGTGCTGGAGGTCGCGCTGCTGCTGAAAGAATCGGGGCTGCTCGTCCCCGGGCAGGAGCCGCAGCTTCACCTCAACCTGATTCCCTTGTTTGAAACAATCGATGACCTGCGCAATTCGGCGCGGGTGATGGATACGTTGTTCAGCGAACCGTACTACCGCGCTATGCTGAAAAGCCGCGGCGATGTGCAGGAAGTCATGCTGGGGTATTCGGACAGCAACAAGGATGGCGGCTTCCTGACGGCAAACTGGGAGCTCTACAAGGCAGAAGTGGAACTTGTCAAAGTGTTTGCCCGCCATAATGTGGCATTGCGCTTGTTCCATGGCCGCGGGGGCACCGTCGGTCGCGGCGGCGGGCCCAGCTACAACGCCATTCTTTCGCAACCGCCCGGCAGTGTGGCTGGACAGATACGCATCACGGAACAGGGCGAAGTCATCGCGAGCAAGTATTCCGACCCGGGCATTGGGCGGCGCAATCTGGAGACGCTGGTCGCCGCAACGCTGGAAGCGACTCTGCTGGCGTCGGAAGACCACAGTCACGACCACCCGGGTCATTACGATGCGCTCGAAGCGATGAGTGGCAATGCTTACGCCGCTTACCGGGCGCTGGTTTATGAAACCCCCGGCTTTGTCGAGTTCTTCCGGTCCGCAACACCGATTGCCGAAATCGCTGACCTGAATGTAGGCAGCCGCCCGGCGTCGCGCCGCAAGTCGGATCGAATCGAAGATTTGCGAGCGATACCATGGGTTTTTTCCTGGTCGCTGGCGCGTATGATGTTGCCCGGCTGGTACGGCTTTGGTTCTGCCGTCGAGCAGTGGGTATCCAAAGAAGGTGATGCGGGCGTGCAGTTGTTGCAGGAAATGTACGCGAAATGGCCTTTCTTTCACGCCCTGCTTTCGAACATGGACATGGTGCTGGCGAAATCCGATATCGGCATTGCCTCACGCTATGCCGAACTGGTGAACGACGTGGATCTGAGACAGCGTATCTTCTCCAGCATCGAGCAGGAGTGGCACCGCACCGTGCGCTGGTTGCTGACCATTACCGGGCAGCGATCGCTCCTGGAGTCCAATCCGGCGCTGGCCAGGAGCCTGCAAAGCCGCTCACCCTATATCGACCCGCTGAATCACCTTCAGGTCGACCTCTTGCGCGGCTATCGCAAAGGGGGAGTGGATGACAGCCTGAAGCGGGCCATACTGTTGACGATTAACGGCATTACTGCCGGACTCAGAAACAGCGGCTAGAGCCTCGCCCGTCCGCGCCTCAACCGGCGGTGGAATCCGGATCGACCGAAGGGGTAAACGCGTCGGAGAAAAACTCCCCTTCGGGCAGTGCGCATTTCGCGGTGAAATCGCGGTGCGCCGCCTCGACCATCAGAGGAGTGCCGCAGGCATACACCTGGTAGCCGGACATATCCGGAAAATCTTCCATCACTGCCTGGTGTACCAGTCCGCTGCGGCCAGTCCACTCGTCCTCGGGAAGTGCGTCCGATATAACCGGAATGAACGTGAGATTGTCGTGTTCCTGCTGCCACTGGCCGGCCAACTCTCCCATGTAGATATCCTGCGGCCTGCGTCCGCCCCAATAAAGTGTCATGGGCCGGTCGATACCGACGTACAAGGCGTGCTCGACGATGCTTTTGATCGGCGCAAATCCGGTGCCGCTGGCAACCAGGATCATGGGTTTGTCCGAATCTTCCTGCAGGAAAAATGTCCCCAGCGGTCCTTCGAAGCGCAGGATGTCCTTTTCCTTCATGCGCCCGAAAACGGTTTCGGTGAACGCTCCGTGCGCCATGTTGCGCACGTGCAGTTCGACGAACTCGTCGTCGTGCGGCGGGTTTGCCATTGAGTAACTGCGGCGTTTGCCGTCTCTCAGCAGAATGTCGATGTACTGCCCGGCAAGGAACTGCAGCCGTTCGTTGGCCGGCAGTTTGAGCTTGAGGACCATGACGTCGTCAGCGGCTTTGTGCATGTGCTGCACACGGCAGGGAAGACGCCGGACTTCCAGCTCTCCGACGCCGCTTATCTCGCGTGTTTCGATAACGAGATCGCTGGTTGGTTTGGCCTGGCAGAACAGGGCGTAGCCGGCTTTCTTCTCGAACTCTGCAAGAGCCGCGGGCTGCGGGTTGCCATAGTCAACGCTACCCTCAAGCACTTTTCCCTTGCATGAACCACATGCACCGTTGCGGCAGCCGTACGGTAGAACCAGCCCCTCGCGAAGTGCCGCTTCGAGTACCGTTTCGTCGTCCTTGGCGGAAAATGTGTGGCCGCTTGGTTCGATTTTGATTGTGAAAGGCATTGTTCCGTTTACCTCAATGACTCG
>LJTS01000047.1 GCA_001304425.1 Betaproteobacteria bacterium SG8_40 | reverse complement strand
GTGTTGCTCGCCTGAAGAACTAGATCGAGGACAGACGCAGAATCCGCAGCGCGGCGCAAGCGGCGCCATAACCATTGTCAATGTTGGTAACGGTGAGACCGGGCGAGCAACTCGCGAGCATCGCCTTGAGCGCCGTCTGTCCGCCCTCCGAAGCACCGTACCCCACTGACGTCGGCACGCCGATCACAGGTGCCCCAAGCAGGCCCCCAACGACGGTCGGCAACGCGGCATCCATGCCGGCAACGGCAATAACCACTTTCATACTCCGAATTTCTTCGAGCCGCTCGAGCAAGCGCCACAAGCCAGCCACACCAACATCGGAGATTTCCGCGGGCACCTCTCCGTAGTAAGTCAGGGTGCGCGCCGCTTCCCGCGCGACAGCCACATCGGACGTGCCGGCCGCGACGACCGCAACGCGCCTGGTTTCTGTGACCGGATGCGGCTTCGAGAAATAGCCGGTACGCGACAGCGGTTCGTAGTCGATTTGCTCCTGTTGGGATTCCGGTAGCGACGAGAACTGATCCGGTTCCAACCTGGTGAGCAATATCCGCGCATTGCGATTTTCTACCTGTCGCAGAATCTCGGCAATGTGCGCGACCGTCTTGCCGGCGCAAAACACCGCTTCGTCAAGGCCAGTGCGCGCTTCACGCGCAAAATCAAGCATGATGTCTTTGTGCAGGCTCATTTCAGTACCGGGTTATTGTGTGCAGTGTCGTTCTGCGGAGCGATCCGGATCGGGTGGACAAACGCACTGCCGACACGATACGGAGCGAACATAACCGCATAGTCGAATCCGCCTTTGCCGAACAATTCGGTGATTCGCGCAGACAAATCATTACGCTGCACCTGAGAGGCCGCGGCGAGCGCCGCATCGTCCAGTTCCACTACCACTCCGCTTGCCCGCACCCGGCAACGAACGGTGTCAGGGCGCAGCGCATCCGCCACCAGCTTCTCGGTCTCGTGCACCAGTTTCAACATGTCCGGGTCTATCGCAATTCCCGTCTCGATACGGCTCGACAGACATGGCGCAGCGGGCAACTGGGAAATCTCGCCGAGGCCGAGTCGCCGCGCCAGCGAACGGACAGCGGCCTTGTCGACACCTGCCTCGACGAACGGATGACGAACGGCATACTTCTTCGCTGCTTCCAGACCGGGGCGATACTCTCCCAGGTCGTCCAGATTGGTGCCCGAAACGATCTGCGCCCGGGTGTGCGGCGCTATGGCGCCATACAGGCTGGTCTTGCAATAAAAACAGCGGTTCACCGGGTTCGCGCGGTATTGCGCGTCCGAAAACTCGCCCGCATCGATGAGTTTCAGCACCCATCCCTGCTGCTGGGCCAGTGCCTGGACACGCCGGGTCGCTTCTTCGGGTACGGCTGGTGACACAGCATGAAACATCGCCGCACGCGCCGGGATCCTGCGGTGGACAATGGATGCGAGCGTCAGGCTGTCGACGCCGCCGCTGACGGCAACCGCCACATCCCGCAGCTGGTCGACAACTCGCGCCAGCGCATCGAATCCGTCAATCGGCGCGTTCATGCTTCGTCCTTCTTCTGACATGCCAGCTCGGCCAGCCGCCGTACGCGCTCGCGCTCACTGTGATCGCCAATGACTTTGGACAGATCATCCGCCTCGGCCTTTACAGTCGGTCCGCCGGGCCGCTCTGCCAGCTTGATACGCACCTTGCGTCCGTTGGCGTCGACGGCGGTTTGCTTGCGTCGCAGCTTGCGCCGCTCCTGGGTTTGGTAACGAATGCCCAGCGTGGTGGTCTCGGCAAAACAGGCGTTGAGGACATTTTCCAGGTCATCGGGATCGGCAAGCACCTGGATGCGCACGGCGAGACGCCCCTTCTTGCCGAATGCAGGCGATTGCAGCACATCGACAACTGACGGGTGGGCACGCAGCTTGTCGAGCCCAATCGCGAGATCTTCCGGTGTCTGGTCATCGACTTCGAACGCCAACTCGGCAATGCGGTCGGTCTCGGTCGATGCCTCCGATGATTCGAACGCCAGCAGGCGCAGTACGTTACTCATGTCAGGCAGCGTTCTCGTGCCGAATCCGCTGCCACTGCGCAACAACCTCCGCGAACTGCGGTCGCGCGGCTGATTTGCCTGCAAGTAGTTGAGGATGGCGGCACCGGTAGGCGTGACACGCTCTCCTGCGACACCGTCATCCTCGAACTCGAACCCCTCGAGCAGCAACACTGTCGCTGGCGCCGGCACCGGCAAATAACCATGTGCCGTCTTTACCCGCCCGCTGCCCTGCGGCAGAGGGCCCACGGACCAGCGCGCATCAAGCCGGCTGATGAGATACGCCGCACCGACGATATCGGCGATCGAATCCCATTCACCCAGTTCATGAAAGCTGACCTCTTCCACCGGCAGGCCGTGGACCTTGGCTTCCGCTTCGGCAACTCGTGAAAAAATCCCGATCGCATGGGTACGCACTTCGGATTCGAGCGGCGCCTCTTCGAGCATGGCGCGGATGTCGCGAAACTTCGTGTGGTGGTGACCAGGCGCATGCTGGTGCGGCCCCTCGACGACCTGGAAGCGCACACCGGTCAAGGCATGATCGGCATGCTGATCTACCGACAGCGAAACATCGTCGGGAAGACCCGAGGCGCGAATGGCGTCCAGCATGCCGTCGCGCAGATCCGGAAACGCATCGAGCACCGCGGCGATGAACATGTCACCGGCCACTCCGCCGATCGCGTCAAGGTGTATTAACATCGGGGCAGGATTTCCATCCATTGCGCGGGCAACCGCGCCCGCAGCTATCCGGCTTGCCAGTCAGTTTCCGCTTCGCTTCAGGCAGCCGCGTGCTCGCGATGGGGCGCAAGCATCGGATACAAACCACCCTTCGAATCGAATTTGAACGGCTCGGGCTTGCCAACGACTTCAAACATTGACGGGTTCGCCTTCACAAAAGGCAGCATCGGCTCCGACACGTGGATGTCAACCACGTCCAGCGTCGTTGCGATGCGCACGACTTTTGTGTCCTCGGGCTTCACGCGCACGACGGTCTTGACCGCCAGCTGAATCGCTTCCTGATCCGTGTTCATGATGATCGGGATGGCTCCGCCATCGAGGTAAGTCGAAGTAATGATGTTGGCGTAGGTCTTGCCGATGTCGAGTTCCTTGTAAAGATTCATCGTAATGACGTCGGCCGCCCCCAGCCCGGTGGCGTTGCCATGCGTCTCGGGCGTAAGCCCGAGGACTGCGATTTTCTTGACGAACGGCTTCATGTCCCACTCGACAAACCGGCAATTGCGTCCGGTGATATTGGGGTCCATGCCGGAGCCGGAAATATTCTTGCCGATTTTCTCCACCACCAGCACGTCGATCTCGTCGAACTGCAGACGGGGCATCAGTTCCTTGGCCTTGGCCTGCAGGACCGGCTCGCGCTCGAGAACTTTCTCCTGCGGCACGACTTCGATCACCGCCGTCTCGTCGGCAGCGTTTTCCACCATGGCAACGCCAAACAGGAAATTCTTCTTTGCCATGATGATCTGCGCAGTCTTCGGGAGCAGCTCACCGAACATGTCCATGCCATAGGTGTGCAAGGTTGTCGCGCCGATGATCTTGCCCATGCCGATGGTGAGCATCTTGACGATGCCCGACTCAATCGGCGCGCGGAAGTTGGTGTGCGGCTTGATACGGCAGATCAGTGCGACCGCGTCAGCACCAGCGGCGTTCTTGTCCATATACACGGGCATGCCGTCGTCGGCCTTGGCGATTTCCACCACGTCCATGCTCGACTTTATCGGACAGCCAACGAATTCCTCGGTCACTCCGTAGCCGTCAAGCACTTCCTTCTGACCTTCGGCAGTGGCACCGCCGTGACTGCCCATCGCCGGGAAGATGAAAGGCTGGGCACCGAGCGCCTTCAGTTCGGCAATGACCGCCTTCGCACACTCCGCGATGTTGTTGACCCCGCGCGAGCCGACCCCGACGGCTATCTTCATGCCCGGCTTGATCTTGTCGCGCACTTCGGGCTTGCGGAACTCCTCGACAACGGTCTTGCTCACGCTGTCGAGCCTTGGCATCTGGAACTTCTGACGGACATGAATCATGCGCGGAAGCGGAATATCCAGCCCTCCGGCAATATTGACTTCGATACGGTCGCCGATCATTCTCAACTCCTCAGAAAGCGATTTCCCTCCGGAACAGGGCGCGGCAGAACACACCCTGCAAACCGTGAATTGTACCGACTGGCCCGAATTTAGCCCAGCAGGCCGCGGTACAGTTCCAGGTAGTGCGTTGCCGTTGTCTCCCAGGAGAAGTCCCGCGCCATGCCGTTCTTCTGTAATTGGCGCCAGGTACGCCTGTTGCGGAACAGCTCGACAGCCCGCCGGCAAGCCTCCAGAAGCCGGTCGCCGGTCAGCGGCGAGAACATGAAGCCGGTCGCCGTCTTGCCTGACAGGGTCGCTGGCGAAACATCGACGACAGAATCCCTCAATCCGCCGGTCGCGTGCACCACCGGCGGCGTGCCGTAACGCTGGCTGTACATCTGGTTGATTCCGCAAGGCTCGTAACGGGATGGAATCAGCGCAATGTCGGCACCGGCCTCGATCTGGTGCATCAAGGTTTCGTCATAACCGATCTTCACCGATACACGGTCCGGGAAAGACTGCGCCAGGGACAAAAATCGCGCTTCGTGCCGTTCGTCGCCCGATCCAAGCACCACCAGTTGTGCCGGCAATTCCACAAGCTGCTCAACGACATCGGCCAGCACATCGACGCCCTTGCGATCGAGCAGCCGGCCAACCATTGCGAACAACGGGACCTCCGGGACGTCGGCAAACCCCAGCCTGGCGCGCAGTGCCCGGCGATTGTCTTCCTTGTGTGCGAGTCGCCCGGCGTTGTAATAACGCTCGATATAGGGATCGTTGTCGGGATCCCAGGCGTCGGTATCAATGCCGTTGAGAATGCCCGAAACGACATCGCTGCGGCGCGAAAGCAGATCCTCCAGGCCCATTCCGAGGGGACCTGTCTGGATTTCCTGAGCGTAAGACGGGCTCACCGTAGTAATGCGCTCGGCGAACTGCAGGCCGGCTTTCAGGAACCCGATCCCGCCGTTTGAACCGATGCCATCGGTCGACAAGGCCTCGGCCGGCAATCCAAGGCGCGTTGCATCGTCCAGCGGGAATACGCCCTGATCTGCCAGATGATGGGCCGTCAGAACGGTTCTGGCCTTGGTCGAGTCAACGTAGCGCAGATAGGCCGGCGCCAAGCCGGTTTGCCAGTCGGCGCAGTGCAGCACATCCGGTATCCAGGGAAATGGCGAGGCGCCGGTGGACAATAACGCCGCGATGTATGACAACAAGGCAAACCGCTGCGCGTTGTCAGGCCAGTCGTTACCCGAGGCATCCTGATACGGCGAGCCGGGGCGGTCGAAGATATCGCAGGCGATGACCAGCAGCTGCACGCCGCTGGGATGTTTCGACGCCAGCAGCTGGGCTGGCCGCATGCCCGGCAGGGTTGGCAACGCTGCCGCCCTGCCGCGGCTGCTCAGCGCGTTGATGACCTGCGGGTATCCCGGCACCAACAAGCGTACGTCGACACCAAGTCCCGCCAGGGCGGCCGGCAATGCCGAAGCAGTCGCTCCGAGTGCCCCCGTTTTGACGAACGGCGCGAGTTCGGAGGTGGCGAACAGTACTTTGAGGCGGCTGTCTTTACGCATCAGGGCTCGGGATTAAGGCACGCAACAACCAGAGTCAGCGAGCGCGCCCGAAAATTCGACGCAAGCAAACACCGGGCGGCAACAAAGGGGCGCATTTCGCGGCTTTCGAGATCGACCCTGCTACCACCAGGTTCATGGCGACGGCCGAGGATGTGGGGAAAGCGCTCAATTATAGATTGTATGGGCAGATTTTTAACCCCTGTCTACAAGGACTTGTGATTTGTGTTTGCCGTCCGGGCCGCGTTCCGCTCGGCATGCGGCGGGTTCAGGCTTCGGGCAGAGGGACGCACCGGGAAAGGCAAACTTGATAAAAGGCCATTCCACCCTCATTGTGATGTAAATACGGAGTGAAACGAGGCCGTGTCATCAACACCTGAAGGAGACCGCTATGGATCGCGACGAATCTGTTGAAAGGATGAAGAAGCAGCTCGATGAGTGGAACGCCAGGATCGACGAGTGGGAACAACGCATGAACGAAGCACAGACGAACATGAAGTCCCGCTATAAGGAGCAACTGGACAGCCTGCGACACCAGCGAGAAGAGGCGATGAACAAGTTCAAGCAAGTACAAGGGTCGAGCGAAGCTGCATGGAATGACATGAGCAAGGGTTTCGAGGAGGCCTGGAAGCACCTCGCGGAAGGCTTCGAAAACGCCTGGTCCGAATTCGGGGCGAAGCATCAGAAAGGCGGGCCGAAAGACAAAAGCTAGGCGCAACGCCCGCAGGTAAGCCCGAAACATTGCTGGCCTGCGAAAAAGCGTGCTGTCCCGGGCACTGGTACGAAAAGCGCCAACGGGAACCGGGGCAGCGGTTATCGCGCGAGGCGGGAACGAGAGGCGCTACGGCATGCACCCCGATGTCGCCGAAGCTGGGCCAATTCGGCACGCCGCCGGCATCAGGCGTGTCCAGCGGCGCCCGTTCTCAGCCCTTGATACAGAGCAGGGGCAGCAGCCTCGCGACCTTGCGCGCCAGTCCGGCCCGTTGGGCTGCATCGACAACAGCGCTCACGTCCTTGTAGGCGCCCGGAGCCTCTTCAGCGATGCCGCGCATGGACGGACTGCGGATCAAGATTCCCTTTCTGGCCAGATCGTCAACCACCTTCCGGCCATGCCACTTCTTCGTTGCCGCATGCCGGCTCATTGCACGGCCGGCACCATGGCAGGCTGAGGCATAAGCTATCTCATTCCCGTTGCCGGTACCGGCAAGTACGTACGATGAAGTTCCCATGCTTCCGCCAATCAGCACAGGTTGGCCGGCCGCCTTCAACTCGCTGGGCAAGTCCGGATGATTCGGCCCGAATGCGCGAGTGGCTCCCTTCCGGTGCACATGCAAGGTCATTTTTCTCTGACCAACAACATGTTCTTCCACCTTGCAGGTGTTGTGGGAAACGTCATACAGAAGCGGCAGCTCGAGATCACGCCCAAAGACTCCCGACACTATTTCGCGGGTCAGGTGCGTGATGATCTGCCGGTTCGCAAGCGCGCAATTGATCGCCGATCGCATCGCCCCGAGATAGCGTTGGCCAAGTGCCGAGTGAATGGGCGCGCAGGCAAGCTCTCGGTCGGGTAGGTCGATACCGAACCCGGCCGCCGATTGCGCCATCTCCTTCAGGTACTCGGTTCCGATCTGGTGCCCGAGCCCGCGCGAACCGCAATGAATGCTGATGACGATATCGTCCTTGGCAATGGCGTACAGCTTGGCAATCCCCTCATCGAAGATCTCTCCAACGCGCTGCACCTCCAGGTAATGATTCCCCGATCCCAGCGTGCCCATTTCGTCGCGCTGGCGCCTTCGGGCGCGCTCCGACACGGCGGCCGGCACCGCTCCGGCCATCCTTCCCCGTTCCTCGGTGCGCGCAAGATCGGCTATCCGGCCATAGCCCTGCTCGACAGCCCAGGCCGCTCCCCCCGCCAGCATCGCCGTCATTTCGCTCTCGGAAAGCGAAACGCTCCCGGTGCTGCCGACGCCAGCCGGGATGCCCCTGTACAAAGCGTCGGCAAGTGCGATACGTCGGTCTTCGAACTGCTCCAGGCCAATGCCGGTATGCAAGCAGCGAACGCCGCAGGAAATATCGAAACCCACCCCGCCAGCCGAGACAACACCGCCCGCTTCCGCGTCAAAGGCGGCAACGCCGCCGATGGGAAATCCGTAGCCCCAATGCGCGTCCGGCATCGCGTATGAAGCCGAGACTATGCCGGGCAACATGGCGACATTGGCGGCCTGTTGCAACACCTTGTCGTCCATGGCGCGAACAAGCTCATCACTCGCGTAGATAATCCCCGGCACCCGCATGGCGCCGCGCATGGGGATCTCCCACTCATAATCTCCGCGACGGTGCAGTCGGCTCAAGTCCATTTCACACGTCCACGACGCATTGCGCCATCCATGTTCCGCAACTCCGTTTCTCAACCTTCAACTCGGTCAGCGTCGCGCCCTTGATCTCGACTGCAGGATGGTGCCGTTCAATGTCAACCGGTTCACCCCATGCGCGAGCGCTCAGCTTGCCATCGGACAGACCGATCTCAAAACGGCTGAACAACATCTTGCGCGTCGCCATTTCGAAAACCAACGAATCCAGCCAATCGACAAACAGCATTTCAGGGTCGTTGTTTTCGACTCTCAGCTCGATCTGTTGACGTGGCTCGACCAGATCGATCCTGGTAACGATCGCAGTCAGCGCCAGCGCGGCCTGTTCGAAAGCCTCGGCCTGAGTCGCACCGCTACCCCGCACGCCGATGTCCGCATCGTGATCAAAGTGCTGCCAGCGAGCAAGGCCGGACAAATGCTTCACTGATTTCCCCAAAATGAATTGTTTGTCAGGCAGGAACGGTAAGACGCGTCGCGCCCGCCTGATCCGACCGAACGATTTCAATCCTCCGCCTGCGGGTGGATGGCCGGTTGATTCAGATCAACAGGCCGGCGGCCAAGGTGCGGGATAGTGATACATTGTGAACCAATTTCGGGAGAAAGCGCCTTGGCAATCGGAGAGGTATGCAGCCGCAAAGTCGTGTTTGCGCGCAAGGATGAAAGTGTTGCGGCAGCGGCAAAGCTGATGCGGGAAAATCATGTCGGATGCCTGGTGGTAACCGACGAGGATAATGGTAAGCGCGTACCGGTCGGGATGCTGACTGACCGGGATATCACCGTCGGGGTTGTTGCCCCCGGGCTCGATGCGGATACGATTCTGGTGGGCGACGTGATGAGTGGCGAGTTATTGTCCGTTCAGGAAGACGCCGGGATCGCAGAAACCGTGGAGTTGATGCGGGTGCGCGGCATCCGGCGGTTGCCTGTAACCGATTCCGATGGCGCGCTGGTCGGATTGATCGCAGCAGATGATATTCTGTCGTTGCTTGCAGAAGAAATTGCCGGGATCGCCGGCATGGTTGCGCGAGAGGAGAAGCGCGAACGGATCACGCGCAGAACGAGAATCAGCAGCTAAACGGAGCGTGTATGCCGATACCACTAAATATTTCATTCCACGGAATGCCCAGTTCCGCGGCCCTGGAGAGCCACATCCGGGAAAAGGCGGATGCATTGGCACAGGTGCATCCGAATGTGACACGTTGCAACGTAACGATTGAGCAACCGCATCACCACAAACACCAGGGCAACACATTCAACGTACGTATCGATCTCTACGTTCCCGGCAACGAAATCGTTGTCAACCGCGACGCTCACGAGGATGCCTATGTTGCCCTGCGTGACGCTTTCGACGCTGCGAAGCGTCAAGTCCTCCGGCATGCTCAAAAGAAACGCGGCGACATCAAACACCATTCTCTACCGACCGGAACAGATTTGACACAAGGAGGCGATGATGAAAAAGGGGTTTAGTCATGACCGGCCGGCAAGGTATGACCGCCAGCTGGCCGAAGAACACAAGGACCCTTACCGCCCCAAAGCGAAGCTGTCGGAACCAACTGTCTGCCCGCAATGTGCACTTGTCTATCACGACGGGCACTGGCAGACATTGCCACGGCCCGATGGCGCACAGGAATCGGTTTGTCCCGCCTGCCGTCGCATCAACGACAACTTCCCGGCAGGATACGTCACGCTCGAAAGCGACTTCGTGAAACAGCACCGCGACGAATTGGTGAAACTGGCGCGCACGACCGAACAGCGTGAAAGAGACCAACATCCTTTGCAGCGCATCATGGATATCAACGACGACGGCAACAAGATCGACATCACTACTACCGACATCCATGTGGCCAGGCGAATCGGCGAGGCGATCCATAGCGCTTATGAGGGTGATCTCGACATAAAATACGGGCCGGAAGATTATGTCGTGCGCATAAGCTGGTCGCGCTGAAATGGTCTCACCGCAGGTGCATCTAGCTTACGCGCCTCGCGGCGCAGGGCTTGCATGTGCGGTGATGTACCTGAAAGCCGAGCCCGATATTATCGGGTGGTGGATCGGCAGACAGTCGGCCGAATTTCATACTGCCTATTTCAGGCTCGCCGGTTTTTACGGCACGGGAACCAGGTTTTATGCAAGCGAAGGTTCTGACTTGTATGGTGGATGGAAGTCTGAATTGACGTCGGGGAAGCATCGGGAGCTCGAACCGCCATTGGCGGTCGAGTCCGAAGTAGCGCATCGGCTGGAGCAGGCGCAGGATGCTTTTTGCGGCGAATGGCTGATATTTCCCGGTGACAAGGATGTTGCCGAGCAGCATCAAGCCTATGCCGATGCAGAACTTGCATGGAGCGATGTCTGTTTTCAGTTTTCACAGCTGAACAAATTCGTCAAGCATGACGCAGTGTGGACATACTATTCGCACAACTTCGAAGCCGCCGTCGGCAAGTTCCTCATGAAGCGTTGGCCGCTCGACTACCGCGGCTGATCGAAACCGGCCAGTTCATCAAACCCGGAGCCCGGGTTGTTACAGGCCGCCCGTATCCGGCCCCGAAGACACTGTTTCATTGATCCCCGTCAACCAGGTTTGCGCTGCAAATCCTAGACTTCATGCGTTGGTTCTTTAGGTTGGTGCGCCGCGTTTGCCCAACTGACTTGCGGCGCGAGCATTCAGGAGGATAGGAAATGGCAAATATCGCACGGTTTGATCCCTTTTTTGACGTCGATGATCTGTTTCGCGGTCTCAGAGTTACACCAATGCGGAGCGGGGCTGGCACGGCGCCGCAAATGAAAATCGAAGTCAAGGAAGACGACAACAGCTATACCATTCATGCCGAAGTGCCAGGTGCAAAGAAGGAAGACATCAAGGTCACAGTCGATGGTAACCAGATCACTGTCAGCGCAGAGATAAAACGCGAAACCGAGAAAAAGGAAAAAGGCAGACTCGTTCACAGCGAACGTTACTATGGCAATGTTTACCGGAGCTTCGCCCTGGACACCGCGGTAGACGAAGCCAAGGGTTCCGCCAACTACAAGGACGGTGTTCTGGAACTGGTGCTGCCCAAGAAAAGCAACGGCAGCCCGACCAGGCTCAAGGTTTCCTGAATCCTGGGTTATACAGGCAGGAGCCGGCGAGGCGACTTGCCGCCGCGCAAGAACGGGACCGCAAACCACGGTCCCGTTTTTTTGCCCCCCATTCCCGCCTGAGGTAACCTCTTTTTTTCCCGGCTCGACCAGGCACCCTTGACATGAATCACAAGAAAAAGCCCGAATCACTGCGCAGCCACCGCTGGCTGGGCGCTACCGACCTGCGCTCGTTCGGTCATCGTTCGCGTACCCTGCAAATGGGGTTCGCGCGCGAGGACTACGAAGGCAAACCGGTCATCGGCATTCTCAATACCTGGAACGACGTGAGCCATTGCCATTCGCACTTCCGCGAGCGCGTGGTGGACGTCAAACGCGGCGTATGGCAGGCAGGTGGCTTTCCCGTCGAGATTCCGGCGATCTCCCTGGCCGAGGTGTTTCAGAAGCCGACGACGATGATGTACCGGAATCTGCTGGCGATGGAAACAGAGGAGTTGCTGCGCTCCTATCCGATCGACGGCTGCGTTCTGATGGGTGGCTGCGACAAGACGCCGCCCGGGTTGATGATGGGTGCGATCAGCATGAACCTGCCTTCTATTTTCATGCCGGCGGGACCGATGCTGCGCGGAAACTGGCAAGGCAAAACGCTGGGATCGGGATCGGACGTCTGGAAATA
>LJTS01000046.1 GCA_001304425.1 Betaproteobacteria bacterium SG8_40 | reverse complement strand
CGCGCGGGTGGGGGGAGCAGCTCAAGGACTTCCTGCTGGAGATGACCGGCGACCTGGCCTTTTCGATGCTCGGTGCGATTCCGGGCCTGATCACCGTGCTCGCCATCGTCATCATCGCCCGCTTCATCAACCACCTGGCCAAGATGTTCTTTGACCGTGTGGAACGCGGCTGGGTCTATGTGCGATGGGTCGACCGGGACACAGCGCGGCCGACCCGGCGCATCACCACGGTCGTCATCTGGCTGTTTGCCCTTGCCATGGCCTACCCCTACCTGCCCGGCGCCCAGACCAACGCCTTCAAAGGACTGTCGGTGCTGCTCGGCCTGATGGTTTCGATCGGCGCGTCCAGCATCGTGGCTCAGGCAGCCAGCGGCCTGATCCTGATGTACTCGCGGGCATTTCGGGCCGGCGAATATGTGCGTGTCGGCGAACAGGAAGGAACGGTTCGCGAACTGGGCATGTTCGCCACACGCCTGGCAACGATAACCGGAGAGGAACTGATCCTGCCCAATAGCCATATCCTTGGCCAGACGACACATAACCTGTCGCGCATGTCGGCGGGAGGTTACGCAATCGATACCACGGTGACGATCGGTTACGACACGCCCTGGCGGCAGGTGCATGCGATCCTGCAGGAAGCCGCGGACCGAACGGCGCCGATCCGCAAGTCACCGGCGCCATACGTCATCCAGACGGCACTGTCGGATTTCTATGTCGAGTATCGTCTGGTGGCGCGCGCCGACGCCGACAAGCCCCGTCCGACGGTGATGAGCGAACTGCACGCCAACATTCTCGACGCGTTCAACGAGCACGGCGTGCAGATCATGTCCCCGCATTATCGCGCCGACCCCGACGAACCGAAAATCGTTCCCGCGGCGCAGTGGTTTGCCACGCCAGCCACGGCGCCGGAGCTTCCCGAAAAAACGTCCGCATGACGATTCGGGCGCGACTGCTGCCGGCCGAGGCGCTGGTTACGCGGCGGCTGCCGGGCTCAGCAACCCGGTAAAGAATGCGGTCGCTCCGACGCGCAGATTGCGCAGCGTGTATCCGCCCTCCTGTACGACCAGCGTCGGCACATTCATACCCCTCAGCAGCGCTCCGATGCGCTGCATGCCCTGCGTTGTCAGCGTAAACGCGCCGGTCGGATCACCGGCCATGATGTCCAGTCCCAACGAAACCACGAAGTAGTCGGGTTTAAAACGCCTCAGGATTCCCAGCGCTTCGTTGAGGGTTTTGAGGTAGGCATCGTCGTCGGTACCGGGATAGAGCGGGAAATTGCGGTTGAAACCTTTGCCCGCACCCTCGCCTCGCTCGTCGCTGTAACCCGCGAAATACGGGTAGGCAACGCGCGGGTGGCCGTGAATCGAAACAAAGTACACGTCGTTGCGCTTGTAGAAGATCTCCTGCGAGCCGTTGCCATGGTGATGATCGATGTCGATGAACGCCACGCGGCCGTGCCGGGAAAGATAATGCGCGGCGATCGCCGCGTTGTTGAAATAGCAGAAGCCGCCGAATACGCGCGACTCGGCGTGATGGCCCGGCGGCCGGCACAGTACGTAGGTGTGCGCGGCACCCTTTAGCGTGCTCTCGGCGCCGGTCAGCGCTGCGTCAACGGCATGCCGGGCGGCCTTGTAGGCGTTCGCCGTCACCGGCGTGAACGTATCGATGCAGTAGTAACCGGCTTTCATTTCCCAGGTCTTGGGAATGCGGTCGGGGCGCCTGATCGGAAACACGTTCGGATAAACCAGTTCGCCCGGCGCGAGTTCTTTCTCGGCCCGCTTCAGGAATTCGAACAATGCGTGACTGTGTACTTCGGTGATGTGCTTCTCGCCAAAGCGCTTCACCTTGTGGCGATTGACATTGAACCCTTCCAGCCCCTTCAGGATGAAGCGCACGCGCGCCGGCCGTTCGACGTAGCCTTTTTCCACGAGGTGGTGGATCTGATGCGTCTCATCGGTCAGGACAAGGTCCAGCTTTGACAATGCCTGCCTCGCGCGCATCGGCGTTGTCTCGCGGCTCGGGTAGCGCGGTTCACGCATCCTGACGGGATCGTCCGTGATCGAATCCAGAATGGTCTTTACCTGCACGTCGGTCGGCAACAGATCGCCCTTGATCCGGAGTATGCGCGCCACGCACTTTTTCAGATTGGCAGCAGACAATGGCTTCGGCGTCCCGAGGTCGTCGAATACCAGGTAGGTGAAATAGCCCTGGTTGGCCTTGTGCGTGACCGATTCGTATTTCGTACCGACGATCGGGCGGGCACCGAGTCGTTCGTAGAACGCCATGCGGCGTTGATTGGTCTTGAGGCGAAAAGGCTCTCTCAGCAACTCGACGTCATCAGGCGGCACGTCCATGAACAGCCCCTTGCAACCCGCCTCCCGCAGCACTTCCCGGTTGCGCTCATACAGCGCCACGCCGTAACCGCGAGGCGACCGGCTGGGATCGCTAGCTACGTAGTCGAGATAAGCGTATTTCAAACGGGGAAAGTAGAAACTCAGCGTAAATCCCAGGATGCGTTCCTTGTCGCCTTCGGCGACCAGCAGGACAACGTCGAAATCGTTCTTGCTGGAGAACTTCAGCAGCTCGGCAATGGTTGCCGTGTACTGAACGTAGTGGGGAAAGGCCTTCTCGTAGATACCCATCACCGCCGCCAGAGCCATCTGGTCCTGCGGCGAGTGCGCGCTATGAATCTGTCTGATCCGGAACATTGTGGCCTGCCCCAATGGTAGTAAGGTCCGCGCCCGGACCAAAATGCCCGATCGCGCGTGACGATGGACGCCCGCTTTCAAATCCGGCCGGCGCGGATTCTATATCTTTGCCACCAGAAAAAGCACCTGATTTTTCAGGGCGGTCGGCCGCTTCCTGCCATCCTTTCCGAGAACCTCGCCGCGGGCAGGAAACTTCGGCTGGTACGGGAAAACCGTCCGCTCAGGCCGGAATCCGCCGGCACGTCAGCCGGCAGACCGGCTGCCGCCATCTCCCCGTCTGGCAAGTGACATATTCACGAAACGGGTGTGCCCTGCTGCGCGGCGACGCCCGGGGGACTTCTGCATACTCTGACCAACACTCAAGACAGACATCACGAGGTAGCCGCAGACGAAGGCAAGCAGCCATCCAAAGGCGGGACCGACCGCAAGGAGACGGAAATGGGACAAATCAAGGGAAGCTGCCTTTGCGGCGCCATTCACTACCAGTCAAGCGCTGAGCCATCGAAAATGATTGCATCCGACTGCCGGCATTGCCAGAAACAGTCAGGCGTGGCGATTTCCATTTCGGTTGGCGTTCCCGGCGAAAGTCTCAGTTTCCAGGGGATGCGGCCAACCGTCTACGAAGATGTACGGGACAGCGGCACGGTGATACTGCGTTCGTTCTGCCCGAATTGCGGCACACCGTTGTTCTCCGAAACGGACGACGAGCCAGATCTTGTTTTCATCAAAACCGCATCGCTCGACGACCCCTCAGCGCACGAAGTTCAAACCCCGCCCCTATTCCCGCATGAAGGCCACAGTCATTCCGCGAAGACCAGGCACGCTGCCGCGCCCGTTGTCGATCTGCTGGAGCGGCAAAAGCGGCTAAAGGTTTCATAGGAATTAATCCTCCGACCGCTTGCGTCCCCGGTCTTCGACTTGACTCTGCGCCGGGTCGTTCGTTGAGTTGACAACGCGTACACGCCGGGCAGGCTTGGCGAGTGTCTGCCGAGACAAGCCTAATAAAAAACGGCTACCGCGCCGATTCTCCGCGCGGCAGCCGTTAGAAACGTTTCAACTATTCTTCTGCTATCCGGGCAATGCCGACATTACTTCGCGTACAAATCGTACACGTCGTTGCGGTGGGCATTGACCGTGTTGATCTCGACGGGCGAATTCTCCACAGGGGCAACATCCCTGTAGATATCGTAAACGTCGTTACGATGGGCGTTGCTGGTGTTGGTGCGGACGGTCACGGGGTCCGACGGCGCGACGTCCCTGTAAATGTCGTAAACGTCGTTACGGCCGGGATTCGTCGTGTTGGTGTGGAGGGTCGCTGCCGAAAGCGGGCCAACCAGCCCTCCCGCTATCATGAGCCCGGCGACTGCCGCTGCGATCGTGCTTTTTGAAGATTTCATGGCATGTTCTCCTGAAACGCTCGTTACAGGGATTCAACCAGTGCTTCCGCCCGCTTGAACGAGCAAGAACGGCGAGCAACTTCAGGATGGCTCTTGGATGCGTTATTTGCTGCGGCATATGACGCATATGGAACGTGCGAAAATGCCGCTCAGAATGTGTGAAAACACCAAATGCCTATCATCGACTGACGGGCATGCAATGGCCACATGACTATCTACGGCGCTTCGGCACCGATTGGATGTTCGGCTGCGCAAACAGTTTGTGTCTGCCTGATCGTCTCGTTACGCCACCAGTGCCTCAAGCAACGCCTTCGCCTCTGTCAGATCCTTGGTGTCGAAGCCTTCTGTGAACCGGCTGTAGAACGGTGGGCGAAGCTTATGCCCCTTCTCAGCTCATTCATTCTTTGACACCCAGCACGTTGTAGGCTGGAACCGGGCGATGAAAACCCTTCAGCGACAATTCACCTTCCGGCTCGACGTCAAACACGCCTTCCGCCGTCGCCAGTACACGCTTGGAGATCAGTATCTGGTTGGGCCTGGCTTCGCCACACAGCCGTGCGGCAAGGTTGGTTACCGAACCAATTGCACCGTAATCCCAGCGTCCTTCGAAGCCAATGGCACCAATGGTCGCGTATCCCTGCGCAATACCGATACCCAGTTCAAGCTCGTAACCCAGCTTGCGCCATTTATCGATCAATGAAGCGACGCGTTCACGCATCTCAAGCGCCATCTGCACCGCACGCTCGCCAGGGTTCGGCACTGGAACGGGATCATTGAAAAAAATCATCATTCCGTCTCCGGTAAAGCGCTCAAGTGTTCCCTCGTGTTCTAGAATCAACTTGCCCATTTCGGCGTGGTACTCCCTTAGCACGCCCATAACTTCTTCCGGCTCGGCAGTTTCCGCAAACGCGGTGAACCCGCGGAGGTCGAGGAAACACACGGTAATCTCGCGCCGGTGCGTTTTAAGCGGGTCATCGGCACCACCCGCCACAATAAGTTCAGCAAGCTGCGGTGAGAAGAAGCGCTTAAGCCGGCCAAGACGCTCAACGAGGCCAAGTTGCTCTTCCACCCGCTGTTCGAGCGACTGATTCCATGCAGTTAGCTGTTCAGCTTGCCGTTGCACCGTGTCATGCAGTGCTTTGATCCGCAGCATGGACTTCACACGCGCAACCAGCGAGGAATGATCTACCGGCTTGGTCAGATATTCGTCTCCACCGGCCTCCAGTGCAGCAATTACATCTTTTGGGTCGGATTTTGCAGTCACCAGAATGATCGGGATGAAAGGTACCGATTCGTCAGCGCGCAGCCGCCGGCACACTTCGATGCCGTCGAGCTTGGGCATCATCACGTCAAGCAAAATCAGGTCGGGAAGATGCTCGCGAGCGGCCGCCAGTGCCTCTTCGCCGTCCGATGCCGTAACGATTTCGTAGTCGTTGGCCTGCAGCCGCGCACGCAGAATATCGACATTCGCTGCATTATCGTCAACGATCAGGATGCGCGCGGGATTGTTCATAACCGTTCTCGACCTCCGTGCTGTGGGCCTGACCAGTCCCCAGTAAAAACCAGACAGATGACCATGTTTCCTCTCCAGTTCCCTGGTGCAAAAGACGCGCGGATGACTGATAAGCCTGGATGCGTTGCCGGCGATCAGGAGCCGGCGGGAGAGTGCCGGAATCTAGTTCAGGTACTCCCTGATTTTTTTTAACAGGTCTCGCGGACTGAATGGTTTGGTTACATAGCCATCGCACCCTGCGGCGAAGGCCTTTTTGTCGTCGCCGCTCAGTGCGTAGGATGTCACCGCAATGATCGGCGTCTGTTTAAGTTCCGGAACGGACCGGATCCGTCGTGTTGCCTCATAGCCGTCCAGTCCCGGCAACTGGATATCCATAAGAATGAGATCAGGTCTTTCGCGGGCCGCCGCCGAAACCCCTTCCTCACCGGTCACGGCCTCTATGAGCTCAAATCCGCTAGCCGTCAGCAGGTCACGCATGATCTTCCGGTTGTCTTCCTGATCCTCTACTACCAGTATGCGCTTGCTCATTTCGTATCCCCTTCCGCTACCGCATTGATCGGCAGGCTGAACGAAAACGTCGAACCCTTCCCGGTTGTCGATGTCACCCAGATCCGTCCGCCATGTAATTCGACGATACGTTTTGCAATGGCAAGCCCGAGCCCTGTGCCCCCCTTCTTGCGCGTGGATGAACTATCCACCTGCTGGAATTCCTCAAAGATTCTCTGCTGCTGCCCTTCCGGAATGCCAGGTCCGGTATCACTGACCGAAACAACGAACGCCTCATCGTCCACCGTGACGCTTACGGTAATCTCTCCCGCGTCGGTGAACTTGATCGCATTGCCGACCATGTTCATCAACACTTGCGCGATGCGACGTTCATCGCCATGGCCGACCGGCAAGTCCGGTGCAAGATCGGTGATCAGCCTCAGCTTCTTCTCTGCCGCCAGCGACTCGACACTGGAAATGACACTGTGGACAGTATCGTGGAACGAGAAGTCATTTATCGCCAGTGTCAATTGTCCAGCCTCTATTTTCGAAAGATCCAGCACATCGTTGATCAACCCGAGCAGGTTGCGGCCACTGCTTTGCACGCGCTCCATGATCTCACCGATACTTTCCGGCACTTCACCATATATGCCGTCGGCTATCAGCTCCGTATAGCCAAGGATGGCATTCAGTGGGGTGCGCAATTCATGGCTCATGTTTGCAAGGAACTGGGTCTTGTGCTGGCTAGCGATCTCCAGTTCATGGCTCTTCTGTCCAATTTCACGGAATAGGCGGGCATTCTGGATGGCAAGTGTCGACTGGGCAGCAAACGTCTGCAACAGCTCCACCACCTCGGGAGAAAATTTGCCGGGCTCCTTGCGCGACACAGCAAGACTGCCAAGGACACGCCCTTCCCGCAACAGCGGCACCGCAAGCAGCGAACGAAAACCCGCCTGCTCCTGAAGCCGGCGGAGCATCCCGGTGTATTGCGGGTCGGCCGTCAGATCCGGAATCTGCACCGGGGTACCCGACGCGGCGGCACGCCCGGTCGCACCTTCGCCAGCGTGTAAGGGCGTTGCCCGCATTGCATCGGCCATCGCTTTCGGCAATCCATAGGTCGCCCGCAGACGGAATCCATCAATCTGCTCATCTGCTTCGAATACGACCCCGCCATCAGCGGCCGAGAGTTGCACCGCATTTTTTACGATTGTGGAGAGAACCTCCTCAAAATCGAGTGTCGAATTGACCGCCTGACCGACTTCGGACAACGAACGCAGTTGCTCGACCGAACGCGCCAGTTCGTGCGTTCTGGATTGCAGCTCGTTGAACAAACGCGTATTCTCGATCGCGATGACTGCCTGGTCGGCAAACGTCTGGAGCATCGCAATCTGGCGCTCCGAAAACATTCGTGGTTCGAGCGCGCTGACGGTGATTGTGCCAATCGGCTCACCTTCTCGCAGCATCGGCACAGACAAAACGCAGCGATGTCCAATGGCGTGCCGATACGCAGCGTCCTCCCGAGTGTCAGGCACATAGCAGACCGCCCGGTCGAGAATGGCACGACCGGTGGCTCCTTCCCGGTTCGGCGACATCGGGTAGGTGCGGCGTAATGCCTCAAGTCCTTCTGGGCTAAAGCTGGCGGCTGCCACAATATCGATCAGTTTCCCGTCGAACGTATGAACGCCACCGGATGTCGCTCCGCACAACTTCACCGCATTGTTTGCGATAGCCTCAAAAACCGGCTGCACATCGGTTTGTGACTGATTGATCACCCGCAGGATCTCGCTCGTCGCGGTCTGCTGCTCGAGCGACTCAGCCAAATCACGGTTGCGCGACTCAAGCTCGGTGAACAACCGCGTGTTCTCGATCGCGATCAGCGCTTGTTCGGCGAAGGTTTGAAGTAAAGAAATCTGACGCTCCGAAAACATCGCGGGTTTCGAACCCGAGACGCTAATCGCACCGATCGGTTTACCAGCGCGCAGCAAAGGTACTGAGAACGTACTGCGATAGTCCACAGTCTTTGCCAGGTCATGAAGGAGATAATCTTTTTCTTCACGAATATCTGGAATGTAAGCGGTTGCGCGATCAAGGATAGCGCGTCCAAGCGCAGTGCCGCGGTCGGGGCGTATCGGAAATTTCTGCCGCATTGCGTCGATCGACGCAACGTCCAAACCATCATTCGCCTGGTATCTCAGCAGTTCGCCATCAAACGTATAAAAGACCACCAAAGTCGCGCTGCACAATCTTCGTGCATCAGTACAAATCGTCTCAAACACCGGCATGACATCGCGTTGAGACTTGCTGATCACACGCAGAATGTCGCTGGTTGCTGTTTGCTGCTCGAGCAACTCCGCCAAATCACGGTTGCGCGACTCAAGCTCGGTGAACAACCGCGTGTTCTCGATCGCGATCACGGCCTGGTTGGCGAAGGTTTGAAGTAACGCGACAAATTTTTCCGTAAAAATCTCGGGATTCTCACCCGATACGACAACGGTGCCGATGACCTCCCTGCCCAACAACAACGGAACCCCAAGGACACTGCGAAATGCCACGGTTTGGGCGGTCTCCTGGTACGGATACTCACCGTCAAGTGTCACGTCGGGGATCTTTACCGGCGCTTTTGCCAAGACAACGCGTGAGCTCATCGACCCGTGGTCAAGCTTCGCTGCAAAATCGGCGCGCATCTTCGCTCTTTCGTCCGCGGGCACGCGTGGGTCGATGTCAGTGCCTATCAATTCCAATTTCTTGCCGTCAAAGCGTGTCGTTATGCCCACACGCGCTCCGCACAGCACCCTCGCGCGCTCGGCAATGGCATCAAAGACAGGCCGAACGTCGGTAGGCGACTCGCTGATGATGCGAAGAATGTCCGACGTTGCCGTCTGCTGCTCCAGCGCGTCCTTTGTCTCATTGAAAAGCCGCGCATTCTCGATGGCGATAGCTGCCTGGTCGGCGAAGGTCTCCAGTATTTCGATCTGCGCATCGGAGAATGGCGACACCTCATTTCGCCGCATTGAGATGGCGCCGATCGCTTTGCCCTTGCTGAGAAGAGGAACGGCCAGATTCGTTCGATAGCCCAATCGGCGAGCGTACTCTTTACCACCGGCGTATTCCTCATCGGATTCGGCAAGCTGATCCGGGACATGGACTACCGATCGATCGATAATTGCCCGGCTCAAAACAAAATCCCGGCGGAGCGGCACGCGATCGGCTGCCGGAAACTCCGCTACCTTCGATCCCGATGCGTAATAGGCGGCGCGGCGATACGCTTCGCCATCCACCCGCACAATCACGACGTCGTTGGCGTTGCACAGACGTCCCGCGTTTGCCGCGACCGTATCCAGAATGTGCTGAAGATCCGCGGGTGACCGGCTGATCGCCCGAAGAATCTCCCCGATCGCCTTCTGGCGATCTAGCGCCTTGCTCAACTCAGGGGACCGCTCCTGAGCTCTAACCTCCGGGATCACGGAACCGTCCCCCGCTTCGGGTTTGCAAAGGCGCTCGGAATCGGCCTCGGCCGGGATGGCCAGACTTGAGATGGCATTCTTGAGGCGCAAGCGATGGCCAGCGCTCTTGACGCCAATGTCTTTCAATATCTGGTCACTGACATCCGGTAGTAACGACATGTCGAGATCGTTTGTCTCGAAGGCTTCGGCGTATTGCGCGAGGCCAAGGCGGTCCAGCCATTGCTGGATGTCGCTCACGCAGTGACCTCTAACTTGTCGAGCAGCGCCTTCGCCTGTTTCAAATCCTTGGTATCGAAGCCTTCGGTGAACCAGTCGTAGACCGGTTTGAGCAGATCATGGGCTTCTCTTTGTTTGCCCTGGTTTTTCCAGAGCCGTGCAAGGCAGGTCGAGGTACGCAGCTCCCATGACTTGGCTTGCTGCTCACGCGCCCAGTCGAGGGATGCAAGATAGCTCTTTTCGGCTCCCGCCAGATCGTCTTTCAACGTGAGCGCCCAGCCTTTGAGGCGGAGAATCTCCGCGTAATGGCTACGCTCTCCTCCTCCAGGCCCTAGGACATCTTCAATTGCTTCCTCGATAAGTTGCAACGCCTCTTCCAGCCTGCCGAGCATTGCCGCACCCTCGCCGAGTACTGCCTTGTAGTAGGGACTCCGAAGCCTGCTTGCACCCGAAGCCGCCAATGCGCTGTTGAGTTGCGAAATTCCCTCAGCAAACCTGCCCTCCCTGATCAACGCAAGACCTGAAACACTCGGAGCAAAGAGGCCGACCAGTACGGGTAGCCTGTGCTCCTTACCCAGCCGTTCGCATTCATCGCTACGCTTATGCGCCTCTCCGGGTTCGCCGCGGTACACGAAGACTTCGGCACCCATGCGAAGCGCCCACCCGAGGTTAAATGGGTGCCCGAACCGACGAACGTAAGCGACCGTCTCATCACACCGCTGCGCTGCACGGTCAGGGTAGCCCAGCATCCACGCTGCTTGTGATCCGAACAAGCCAACCGAGACTTTCGGATCCCCCAACAACTCTTGCCGATAGTCCATATGCATCGCGTTATCGTGGAGAGCAAGCGCCTTTTCGCCATGTTCGGAAGACTCTATCAGTCTGCCCATCCAGAAGCAGACAACGCCAAGTCTGTCGTGCGCCGCGCTCAACTGTTCGGGCTCGCCTGTTTTCCTGGCTGTGTTCAGAATCTCTTCCCCCCATCCGAGCGCATCAGTGATTCTCCCCTGGCTCTGGACGTTGCTCTGCAGGCCAAGAAGAATGGAAAGTAGCGCGTCGTTGTCTTCGACTGCCTTCGCCAACGCAAGTGCAGGATAGTGACTGGACCAGACTTCGGCTGCACCCCAGCCTTTCAGCGCCATCCAGGCCATTCCCAAAGGAACGCGTAGCGCAAGTTCGCCAGCATCTCGCTCGCGTGATTCCGGCATTGTGGTGATCAGTTCCAAACCCTGACCGAAATGCGATGTCGCCTCTTTAAGCGCCATGCGCTTTAGCGCCAGTTCACCGGCCTGCCGCCACAACGGAACGGCTGCCTCGACCTCCCCTGCCGCCGTGAGGTGATGCGCGAGCACTTCCGGCTCGGTCTCTCCGGTTTTCGGGAAGCGATCTTTGATTACCTTGGCGATCTTGGCGTGCAACTCCTGGCGCTTGCTCTTGAGCAGAGAGTCATAGGCGGCGTCCTGTACCAGCGCGTGCTTGAACGTGTACACCGCATCGGGCGGTGTGCCGCGTCTGAACGCCAGCCCCGAGTCGATGAGCTGGGCCAGCGCTTCGTCGAGTTGGGTTGTCGACAGCGGCGCAACAGCCGAAACGAGTTCGTAGCTGAACTCGCGTCCGATGGCAGCACCAATCTGCGCGATCTCCTTGACCGGCGTGAAGCGGTCCAGTCGCGCCATCAGCGAATCCCTGAGCGTGGCCGGGATTGTGATGTTGTGGGCGGTTCCAGCGTAGTCGTAACGATCCGCCAGTGCTTTCAACTCACCCGATTCAAGTATCGATTTGGTCAGCTCTTCGACGAACAACGGCACGCCGTCGGTCTTAACGAGGATCTGTTCGAGCAGATCATCAGGCAATGCTTTGCCGTGTGCAACACGAGATATCATCGCGCTGCTTTGAGCAAGGGTGAGCTTCGAGAGGTTCAGGGCACTGACATGGCCGTGATCGGCCCAGCGGTTCTGAAACTCGGGTCGATGCGTGAGCACGATCAGCAGCGGGATTTCTTTGACCCGGTCGATGAGCAGGTCGGCAA
>LJTS01000045.1 GCA_001304425.1 Betaproteobacteria bacterium SG8_40 | reverse complement strand
CGTTTCATCGACAACGACCGTCGTCGTCGTGCGGTCGAGGTCCAGCGAACACTCGACGGATGCTGCCCCGTCCCGGGCCGCCGCACGCAAGACATCATGAACCTCCAACGTCAACAGCGGCCCGATTGCATCATTTCCCGTCGTTCCGGTTTCCTTCAATCTTCCCGCCTCTGTTCCATTGCACACCGCCCCTCGTTGCATACCCTCACCGGACAACGCCCCTGGGCGACACCCTTCAGACACGGGAAATCGGCGGCAACGGCTCGGCAGCTGCGCAAAATACGGCTCAAAGCCCGCAAATTACGAATAAAGTTGGCTCCCGGCGCCCCCGTCCAGCGTCAATGCGCGTAGCATGCGGCCGACGAATAATCACGAACAGGCTACCGCACATTTCAATGTCCACTACCGACACAGCCACCGAAATCACTTTCGAGGATCTGGGCCTTCCGGCACCGTTGCTGAAGGCACTCGATGATGTCGGCTACGAAGCGCCCTCGCCAATACAGGCGCAAACCATCCCGCCGCTGCTGGAAGGCAAGGACGTACTCGGTCAGGCGCAGACGGGAACCGGCAAAACCGCGGCGTTCGCGCTGCCTCTGCTGGCGCGCATCGACTTGCACAAACGCGCTCCGCAGGTGCTGGTGCTGGCGCCAACACGGGAACTGGCGATCCAGGTCGCTGAAGCATTCCAGAAGTACGCCGCGCATCTGCAAGGTTTCCACGTGCTGCCGATCTACGGCGGTCAGGATTACCGTCCGCAGTTGCAGGCTCTGCGCCGCGGCGCGCACGTTATCGTCGGCACACCCGGCCGCGTCATCGACCACATCGAACGCCGCACGCTGAAACTCGACGCTCTGCGTTGCATGGTGCTGGATGAAGCCGACGAGATGCTGCGCATGGGGTTCATCGAGGATGTCGAAAAAATACTGGAAAGCACCCCGGCGAATCGCCAGGTGGCGCTTTTTTCCGCAACCATGCCCGCAGCAATCCGCCGCATTGCCCAGACTTATCTGAAAGCACCGGCCGAGATCACCATCCGCAGCAAGACCTCCACCGTGGAGAATACGCGCCAGCGTTACTGGCTGGTCAGCGGTGGTGTGAGCAAACTCGACGCACTGACCCGCATCCTCGAAGCCGAGTCCTTCGACGCATTGCTGGTCTTTGTCCGCACGCGGCAGGAAACCGCCGATCTCACAAGCCGGCTTGAAGCACGCGGCTTCGCGGCCGCTCCCCTGAGCGGCGACATCGACCAGAAAGCGCGCGAGCGCACGGTTAACCGGCTCCGGCGCGGCATGCTCGACATCATCGTCGCGACCGACGTCGCCGCACGCGGGCTTGACGTCGAGCGAATCAGCCACGTCATCAACTACGACGTCCCGACGGACACCGAATCCTACGTACACCGCATCGGCCGAACCGGCCGCGCCGGGCGCAGCGGCGAGGCGATCCTGTTCGTGATGCCGCGCGAACGCCGCATGCTTCGCATCATCGAACGCGCCACCCGCCAGACGATCGAGCCGATGGAATTACCCAGCATCCAGGCGGTGAACGAACAACGCCTGATGAAACTCAGGGACCGCGTCACCGAGATCCTCGGCAACGACGAACTCACTGCCTCGCTCGAGCCCTTCAAAGGCATGGTCAGGCAATACCAGCACATGAGCCAGACCTCGCCGTTCGACATCGCAGCGGCCCTGGCCTACATCGCCCAGGGCGACACCCCTTTGCTTGGCGATTCCACGCCGCCGCGGCGGCAAAAGAAGGCCGGTGAAGGGGACGACGCGCCGGCGAGCAGCAGAACCCGGTCCCCGCGAACCGAGACAACCAGACCGGACAGCGCGGAACAGGACAGGCCGCGGCGGCAAAAGAAAACCGGTGAAGGCGACGGCGCGCCGGCGAGCAGCATAACCCGGTCTCAGCGAACCACGGCAACCGGACCGGACAGTGCGGAACAGGACACGCCGCGCCGCGAACGCAAGCGTCAACATCCGAAAGCCGCGGGCATGGAATCCTACCGCATAGAAGTCGGGCAACGGCACGGCGTCAAGGTGTCCAACATCGTCGGAGCCATTGCCAACGAAGCACAACTCGACAGCCGTTACATCGGTCATGTCGACATACGGGAAGATCACAGCTTCGTCGAACTGCCTGAAGGCATGCCGAAAGAGATTTTCCAGGACCTGAAGAAAGTGTGGGTCGCTGGTCAACAGTTGCGCATCAGCAAGGCGAACCGGCAAACCTGAGGGGGCGAAGGCCCAGCCACCGAGCGGACCGGACCGCGGCCGGTCCCGGACGAACGCCCGGGGAAAACCCTACTGCCGGAGTCGCTGACCTACTTCGCGTCCCGGCGATGCGGCTCAAGCTGGTAATACTCAATGGGCCCGGCCGGTTCCTCGCCCGGGGACGCCGCCTTTGCCCGCGACACCCCGCCCGGTTCCGCGGGCTCAACCGCTTGCGGGGGCGTGGCCCGTTCCGGCCGCACCAGCTCATACTCCCCAGCGACAGGTTGGCCGTCATCGCCAAGGTTCGTCAATACCGGCACCGATTCCGATTGCTCGCCTTCCGGTCCGTCGTCGTCAAGCGCGCCTGCACCATGCAGCGCATCCCTGAGGTCGACATCGCGTACATCGGCGCCACGCAGATCGATTCCGGTCAGGTCGGCATCCGTCAGATCGACTTCGGTCAGCTCCGCCCCTCTCAAGTCGACCCCGGTCAGGTTGGCATTCCTGAAAGACACGCCTCTGAGGTCGGCCCCGCGCAGGTCAACGCCGGCGAGGTTGGCGCCTTCGAAATTCGCCCGCCGCAGGTCCGCCCCCCTGAGATCGGCCCGCTCCAGGTCCGCGCTATCCAGCTGGGCCAGGCTCAAATCCGCGCCGCGAAGTTGCGCGCCAGCCAAACGCGCGCCCCTCAAGTCCGCGCCACTCAGGTTCGCCCAGTTCAGAATGGCGCGTGTCAGTATCGCGCGGCCCAGATGCGCCCTGATCAAAGCAGCCCTGCTGAAATCCGCCTGGTGCAGAATCGCTCCGGTCAGATCCGCCCAGCTCAGGTCGGCGCGGCGCAATCGGGCATCGCGCAGGATACTCCAGCTCAGGTTGCTTCCCCTCAGGTCAACCTCGTTCAGGTCCGCCTTGTTCAGGATCGCGCCGCAAAGGTCGGCGCGGCGCGGGTCGTCGTAGCGTTGTTCCGAAAATTTCTGTCCCGACCACTGCCGGTGCACCGCCAGCACCGTGTCGAGCTTCTCCTTCGTCGGCACGACACCATCGTATTCGCCGTTGCAGACGCCGACCGCACTGGCCGAATAAGGGGTGCACAGTATCGCGGCCAAGGCCAGCAGCAGGACTGGTATGCCGGCGCGGCGCTCACCGCAACCCCCAGACACAGTTCGAAGACAGATGTTCATCAAACGCATTACGTGAAAAAGAACTGACGGATAAACGCCAGCGACCAAGCGCATGCTACAGACTTTCACAGGGTGGACCCCGGCCGCACAAGGCACGGCCGCATTGACGTCAGGGTTCGCAAGATGGGCTTTCGCTGTAACGGCAGTACTCCCTGGTGATAATCATGGCGCGCCAACACTCCGCCTACGCTTCGTCCACCGGCTTGCGATCCGGCAATTGTGCCACCAGGTCATTCACCGAAACCCCCTGAAGTGTCGTTGCAGCCGCATCATCGAATCGGCGAAGCAACTCCCTTACTGGCGCAGCCTCGGGCAACAGATCCAGGTTAATGTTCTGATCCTCACCCCCGGCACGCACGGTGTCCAGTACTTCCTTCGCGCTCACTTCATGCAGATCTCGCAACGGCAGCCACCCTGCGGGCTCGCCGCCCGAGGTAGTGAGTATGCCGCGCGCTTCCAGTGGCTGTAGTGCCTCGTCGATCGCACGCATCGGCAGGTGCAGTTCGCGCGCAATCCCGGCGGTAGTCCAGGGGGGCTCCCCGTGCACATGACGGCTGCCGATCATCACCAAGACCACCAGCGCCAGGTGTTCGCGCATGCGATTGGACAGACGAACCTCGCCCGGCACCTGCACCAGATATTCCGGATGTTGCGTATAGAACGCGACACTGGAACCGAACAGCAGTATCAACCAGTTCAGATACAGCCACAACATGAACAGAATCAGGATTGCGAAACTGGAATAGATCGCCGAATAGTTGGTCGCCGAGGCCGCGAAGCGGGCAAAACCCCAGGCCGCGGTCTGCCAGACGATGCCACCCACCAGCCCTCCGGCCAGAGCGGGCCCGATCCGCACCTTGGTGTTGGGGATAAACGTGTAAACAAAGGTAAAGGCTCCGATTACCAGTAAATAAGGCAGCAAGCGCCCAGCGTGATACGCGACCCAGCCAATCGGCTCAAGCCGCAACACTTCATGAACGACGTCCAGCCCGGCCACCGCGGCGCTGATACCGATGGCGGAGAACACCAGCAACGGCCCCACCAGAAGCGCGGACAGATAACGACTGAAGCGCTCGCCAAAACTGCGGCCGCGGTCGACGTGCCAGATGTAGTTGCTCGACTCTTCGACTTTTTGCACCAGGGAAACCGACGTGTACAGAAGCAACGCCAGACCAACCGAACCGAGAACCCCGCCATTGATGTTCTCGATGAACTGCATGATGCGCGCGGTGATCTCCACGCCCTTGTCGCCCAGCGGATCGAGAAACTTCAACAGCATCGGCCGGATCTGGTTATAGACACCGAAGGCCTTGAGCACCGAAAAACTGATCGCCAGCAATGGCACGATCGACAGGAGTGTCGTGTAGACCAGTCCCATTGCCCGCAAGGTCAGCTGCCCGTGCGCGAGATCGCGCGCCAGCACGATCACCAGCCGCAGGAAATGCGCAATGCGTTTCTCGACCTGCGGTCGCGGCTGCGCCGGAGCGCGCCAGACAAATTCGTTGAACGATTCGCGAAACGACGGGACGTTCCAATTCATGCGGCCAGGGACTCCATTATCTTCACTCGCATCTTTAAGGTCTGAATCTGGTCAGGGCAAAGTCACAAACTGGCACCGGCATTACAAGCCGACCGCGCCCGCCGTGCTTCGAACTGACTTCCACCGTCATTGTAGTCCGCGAGCTGCGACCATACACGGTCGCCTTGCGGCAAACCCCTTCATTCCCGGGTCCGGCAAACGATCCCGCGCTTTGCGCACGGTGCCGGCAAAGCCTCATCACACCCACCTGCGATAGCGCAGGTTCGCTGCCGCAATATCCAACCCCGCGTTCGTCTGGCACAATTGATTCGCTGTGACTGCAACCCCTTCCCCGCACGTATCTGGGCTGGACTATCGCGCATCCGCTTCGGCAAGGCGAAGCGGCAGCCTCGTTTTCATTGTTGCACTGTCGATTCTCAGCGGTTGCGCCAGCCGGGCATTCGTTGCGACGCCCGTTGATCAGGCCGGGTTTCTCGAACGGGCGGTAGTGCAAACGCAACAAACCGTGCGCGTCGCGGCAGCCGTGCCCGACGCGAAGGAAACGCTTGCCCTGACCGGACTCGATCTCTACCAGCAAGGCATCCAGCCCGTATGGCTTGAAGTAACCAACCTCGGCGAACAGCCGGTGCGAACGGCCGTACGCAGCGTTGACGAGAATTACTTCTCGCCGATGGAGGTCGCCTGGAAGTACCGCAAGCGGCTCAGCGAGAAGGGCCGCGCCGACATGGAACGCTGGTTCTTCGAGAACCAGTTGCCGAGAAGGGTTCCGGCGGGCGAAACGCGCTCCGGTTTCGTATTCACCCATCTCGCACAGGGCACGAAGGGTTTTAACTTCGATGTCTATTCGTCGGAAAGCTCGCACAATTTCACGTTTTTTGTGCCGATCCCGGGATTCTTCGCCGACTACATGGATGTCGATTTCCAGTCCATGTATGAGGACGGCGATATCGTCCGGGTAGACACGGCGGGCCTGCGCGAAGCCCTCAAGGCAGTACCCTGTTGCAGCCTGAATGCCAGCGGCGACAGCCTCGGCGATCCCCTGAACGTCGTGATCGTTGGCACTGCGCTCGCGGTCCGCCGTTCGCTGCTGCGCGCGCAATGGCAGGAAACTGCATTGAATGCCCCCGAAACCACCGTGGCACGGACGCATCGGTTCCTGGGCCGGCCGCCTGACGGTACATTTTTGAAATCGCGGCCCGACGGCAGCGAACGCAAGGAATTGAGATTGTGGCTGGCGCCCTTGCTGGTGAATGACTCGCGTGTGTTGATTGGACAGGTGAGTTACGAAATGGCCGGCGCGAGCGGCGTGAAAGCCTATGAGAACCACCGGATGGACCCGGATGTCGACAATGCACGCGATTTCCTGATGCAGAATTTCTGGTACTCCCAGTCACTCGGGGCGCTGGCCAGCGTCGGCGGCGTGCCGCGGTCGTCGATCAGCGCCCCACTGCGCAATTTTGCAGGTGCGGAATACTTCACCGACGGTCAGCGCGTCGTTCTGTTCGTTTCCGAAAACCCGGTAGCGATGGACCAGACGGACATCCTGCCCTGGAGAGCCGTCCTCACGGACTGAAGGCCCGTACATGATCAGAACGATTCCAAACCCCCTGGCGCGATTGCCGCGCCTGTTTCCGCCGGTCCGCCGCATGTTGCTCGTTGGCGCCTTTTTGTCGCTTGCCTTACCGGTGTCAGCGCAGCAGGATGGCGGACTCGATCGTGGCCGCATTCCCCCGCCAAACGAACGTGTGCAGGAAACACTGATAAGGGACGTGCGCGTCACGACTGCTGTCCCGAGTGCCGCCGAGACGCAAGCCATTTTCGGTGCCAACCTTTACGCCAGCAACATCCAGCCGGTCTGGATACAGGTCGAGAACCTCAGCGAGGAGAACCTGTTCTTCCTGCCGGTCGGACTGGATCCTGCCTACTTTACGCCGATCGAAACCGGTTACCGCCGGGAAAACCGCATTCTCAATCTCAATTCCAGCGCCAATCGAAATATTTACGACAGCAGCATGCGCCTTCGCGTTGAGGCTGGCGACATCAGGTCCGGTTACGTATTCAGCCGCGTCGACGAAGGCACAAAGTCATTCAACGTCGATGTATTCGGCGACGACGGCCGCCACTACCTCATGACATTCTTCGTGCCGGTGCCCGGCCTTCGCATCGATCATTACAACGTCGACTGGGCGAATCTGTACAGTGAGGACGAAATACGCGAGGTGGACCGCGACGGTCTTGTCGACGCACTGCAATCGCTGGCTTGCTGCACGACAGACAAGAGCGGCGAAGACCATGGCGACCCGCTGAACATCGCTGTTGTCGGCGACCTCAAGGATGTCTATTACGCATTCATGCGCGCCGGATGGGACGAAACCGAGACGATTTACCGAACATCGCTACTCAAGACCCTGGGATCGGCGCTGACGGGTAACGAGTATCGATACTCACCTGTCAGCGCGCTATATGTATTCGGCCGCGCCCAGGATGTCGCGTTGCAAAAAGCCCGCGCCGACATCCATCAGCGCAATCATCTCCGGCTGTGGATGGCACCGATACGCTATCAGGGCCTGCCTGTATGGATCGGCCAGATCAGTCGCGACATCGGCGTGCGTTTCACCTGGAGAACGATCACCACACACAAGATCGATCCGGACGTGGACGAAACTCGCGAGTATCTCGTTGAAGATCTCGCCTACGCCCAGTCGCTCGCCGGGCTCGGCTATGTCACCGGCGTCGGTGCGGCACCCTATGACCAGCCCCGTGGAAATCTCACCGGAGATCCCTATTTCACGGATGGCCTGCGCGTTGTACTGTTCCTGTCCGACGAGCCGGTGAACATCTCGGAAATTCAGGTGTTCGACCTCGGAAGTAGACCCGATTGAGTCCGCGGTTCGCTGCTGCGATGCGGGCTCCTTCAACGCAGTGACGCAGGCTCAGCATTCTGTAGGGGCAACGGCTTTCATCGCCAACCGCTCGGTCAGGCATTCGCTCGAGCCCACGGCAAACTCCCGGCAGATAGCCGGTCTGCGCTGGTAGATCCGGCACAGCATCGAACCCCTGTCGAGCGCGGCGCACCAACCGTCCGCAAGCCGCGCCATGACCTCTCCGCCCCAACGGTTCGTTTCCACCAGCTGCCCCGGAACATCGTCCTCGGCCATCAGGATGACCTCGAGACGGCAACAGCAGGCGTGGCAGGAATCACAACTGACCTTCGCGCCTTCTCTGTCGGCTTTGCGTTGCACTTTTCCGGTTTTTGTCGGCTCAGGCGGCGCGCAGCAGACTCATCGGGGCGAACTGTCCGACTATTGAGCCACGGTCGAACTCTCGGAAGCGACCTCACCATCCGAAGCGTCATCCGCTTCAAACTCTTCCTCGACGATCCCGGTTTTTGTCAGCAACACCTGCCTTGGCTTGCCGGTCGGATTGCGTTTCAGGTAGGCTGCAACGCCTTTGCAAAGTCGCTTGAAACTGACGGCTTCATGCCGATCAACCACTTCAAGCGAAAAATTCACTCGGTGCGTCACTCGCGGCAGTTCGAGATTGAAATGATGGCATCCCTCTCCGTCCACGTACTTGACCGGAGCCGAGTTGAAGTTCTTGCTCAGGGCCTTGCGTATTGCAGTAATCTTTTCGTCCATTGAATATCACCTCTAGTCGGTCGCCTCCGGCGCGAGCGCAACGAAGCCAGACAACGACATGATTGCCACGATCGATGGCATCCGTTCTTCCAGCCGCGTCAGCAACCCGTATGGCGTAAACCACTTGTACGTGCGGCCCCGGGTATGTGGCAGTTACCTCCATACTATGCTCTTTTACGTTCGCTTGCCCCGCTTTTGTATGCGCCAACGCCAATCTGATTGCACGAAAACGCGTAAAACACCGCTTCGTCACTCACCAGCGAGCCGCCCGGCATTCGTTTCCCGCCTGCGCCGCTTCGGGTGCCGGTCGCACCCGCGTAGCGCTGCCGGCATCACGCACGCCCTGGCGCTGCCGGTTCCCATTTGCCGAGCCGGCAAGTGGTCCCGTGGTGAGCGCGTTCGCTGCAACGCAACGCCTGTTGTTGTTTACGCGATGACCGCCGTTCCAACAATTACGCTGGACCATGTGGTAGGTTAGGCATTGCTCTTTTCGAACGAGGCTGCGTTCCAGAATGCGGACAAACACCCTGTTTAAAAGTGTTGCTGCAGCGGTCATCCTGATTGCCGCGGCGCTGACGTTCGTGTTCATGCGGGGCGAATCGGACTCTGCTCCCGCAACGGAAGGTAAGGTGGTCTGGAAGTACTCATTGTGGGGGCCGCCACGCGCCTTTACCCACGGCATCGAAACAGCGAAGGAACTGTGGGAGGCGGCCGGCAACGGGCGCTTCGAACTGCAGATCAGCTACGGCAGCGCCCTGTCACCGGAGAAAGAGAATCTCGACAGCATCAAGCTTGGCCTGATCGACGGCGCGCACGTGTGCGTCGGTTACGGGCCAAACAAGACGCCTCTGGCGCAGGTGCTGGAACTGCCCTTCCTGCTGAGCGACGACATGCGTGTCAATACCGCCGTGACCGATGCGGTCATGCAGCATCCCCTGATTGCCGAGGAACTGGCCACGCGCTGGAACGCGAAATACCTGATGGTCGCCGCACTCGGCGTCTACGAGTTCATGGGAAACAAGCGGGTTGCGGGCCTGGATGATCTGAAAGGCACACGCATGCGCATATCCGGCGCCAATGCCACCGTGCTGGAGAAATTCGGCGCGGTGCCGACGATGGTCACCGCCCCCGAGTCTTACACGGCCCTCGAGCGCGGCACGATCGACCTGACAGGATTCCCGTGGACCGATTCTTTCGGCGCCTTCCGCCTCTATGAGGTATCCCGTTACGCGACGCTGGGCATTTCGCTGAGCGGGTTCGCTTGCGTAAACCTCGTATCGCTGGACGCCTGGAACCGCCTGCCGGAGGACCTCAAGGCGATGTTGCCGCAGGTGCGCGAACAGGCGACACAGGCATCCTTCGAAGCCTTCGATGCCGCCGACAGCAAGTGGCTGCCGATCTTCGAGGAAAAGCTGGAGATCGTCCGGTTCCCTCCGCAAGACCGGGCGAAGATGGTCGCCGCGGCCAGGCCGCTTTGGACTGAATGGGCGAAGCAGCAGGACAGCAAGGGACTGAAAGGCAGCGAGATCCTGCAGTTCACCATGGAACAGGTCGCGAAATTCGGCGCGGCCCGTTGAACGTGCGCGCATGAACGAGTTACTTGGCCTGTCGATCGGTGTTGTCGCCGTCGCCGCGCTCGTCGCGCTGGCGGTGCGGCCGATCAACCGCCTTGCCTGGCGCATTGAGAATGCGCTGAGCCTCGTCTCCGCAACACTGATTCTGCTAACGATGCTGCTGGTGTCCGCCGAGGTGATCAGCCGAAAGTTTTTCAACACCCCCATACCGGGTCAACTGGAACTGGGGGAACTGCTGATGCCGCCGATTATTTTTCTTGCCATCGCCTACACGCAATCCACCGGTGGCCACGTGCGCATGACGATTGTCATCGACCACATGCCCCCTGCGTGGCGCCACGTCGCGGAAATCGTCGTGAAACTGCTCGCCATCGCCGTGTATGCGGTGCTTTGTTTCTACAGTGCGAAGTACGCGTACCGAACCTGGCAGTACCACGACGTCACCATGTCGCCGCCATACTTTCTGATCTGGCCCTCCGCCGTGATGGTTCCGATCGGAATTTTCCTGACCACCCTGCGCGTCTACCTGGAAGTCCTGCACCTGCTGTTTCCGACGCTGCTCCCCGCAACCGAACCCGGGCTCGCCTCGGCAAGCCGGGCCGAATAGGCAGAGAGGTCAGCCACCATGGATCCGGTTACCGTTGGCATCATCGGCGTCGCCGCGGTCTCGGTGCTGTTGGTCAGCGGCATGCGTATCGCGTATGCGACAGCGTTGTGCGGCTTTGTCGGATTGTGGGCGTTGCGCGGCTACGAACCCGCAGCCGGGCTTGCCGGCCTGATGCCCTACTCCGAATCCTCGCACTACTCGTTGCTGGTTCTGCCGTTGTTCGTGCTGATGGGCTACCTGGCCCATCACGCGGGCATCACCCGCAATATCTACTGGACCGCGCGCCAATGGCTGGGCCAGTTGCCGGGGGGACTGGCAATCGCAACAATTTTTGGCTGCGCCGGTTTCGCGGCGGCATGTGGCGCGTCCACCGCTTCAGCCGCCGTGATGGGACGCGTATCCCTGCCCGAACTCAAACGCTTCGGCTACGACGAGAAGATTGCCGCCGGTTGTGTTGCCGCCGGTGGCACGCTCGCAACCATGATTCCGCCCTCGGTCATCATGGTGATTTACGGTTTCATCGCCGAGCAGTCCATCGGCGCGTTGCTGCTGGCGGGCATCCTTCCGGGGCTGCTGCAAGCGCTCAGCTACTCGGTCATGCTCTATTTCCGCTTTCGCGCAAATCCGGAACTCGGCCCGTCGATACCCTCGATCACCTGGCCGGACCGCATCAGATCCCTGAGGGGCACCTGGGGCATGTTCGTTCTGATCTCCATCGTACTCGGCGGCATCTACACCGGCTTTGCAACGCCCACCGAAGCAGCGGGCATCGGTGCGCTCGGCGCCTTCGTAATGGCGTTGCCGCGCATGCGCCGGGGCGACCTGAAAACGGCCCTGCTGGAAACTGCGCGCACCACTGCGATGATGTTTGCCATCATCGTTGGCGTACTGATCTTCGTACGCTTTCTGGCTTTCAGCGGCATGCCCGGCGCGCTGGTCGATACGGTGCTGGACCTGGATGTCAATCGCTACGTAGTGCTGATCGGAATTCTCGCCATGTATCTCGTGCTGGGTATGTTTCTCGACGGTATCGGCATGCTGCTGCTCACGATTCCGATCGTGCTGCCTGCCGTCACGGCGCTGGGCTTCGATCCGATATTCTTCGGCGTACTGGTGGTTCGAATGGTCGAAATCGGTTTGATCACTCCGCCGGTGGGGCTGAATGCGTTCG
>LJTS01000044.1 GCA_001304425.1 Betaproteobacteria bacterium SG8_40 | reverse complement strand
CGATCGATTGCGAGACCGAAGCGGATGGCATCCGCTGCGCGTTCCTGTCCGAGGACGCCATCCAGGTCGGGCAGTTCGGCGGTGGTGCGAAAGGCCAGTTCAGACGGGTCGCATCGGTGATACAGGCTTCCGGCGTCGAGAGGGGCGAGGCTCGTGTTTGGCATTCTTCGATTTCTCCAGACGGTGAGAGCAGCGGTTCGTGGGCTGCTGGAGTCATTCAGCAATTGGCACGATTCTGCATCAGTTTGGCGGCAAGCGTCCTGACGACCTCATCAATCGTTGACCTCTGTCAACTTTGGTTGTGGCGCAATTCATGGCGCGGCGTAGAACCTCGATACGGCAAGCCACACGGTGTTGTGCATAAGGCGACATAATGTGAGCGATCGAGCGGAAGTACATGGCGAATGCGCGAATCCAGTCAATGTCCCGAATCAGCGTGAGCGATCGATGTTATGAGTGAACCGGCCGCGAGGGAACAATGGAAGTCCGGCGCGGGCTTCGTGCTGGCAACGATTGGTTGCGCTGCGGGTCTTGGCAACATCTGGCGATTTTCCTATGTTGCGGGAGAGAACGGCGGCGGCGCTTTCCTGCTGATCTACGTGGTCTGCGTACTGTTGCTCGGCTTGCCGTTGATGCTGGCGGAACTGAGCATCGGGCGTCGCGCCCAGAGTGATGTCGTCGAATCATTTGGCGGAGCCGACAAGCGGCGTTGCTGGCCATTAGCCGGATGGCTGATGGCGATCGCGTCTTTCGTACTGCTCAGTTATTACGCCGTCATTGCCGGCTGGGCGTACAAGTATTTTGCCGCGTACCTGATTGGAGCCCCCTCGGGTCTTGCAAGCGGGGAGTTCTCTGCTTATTTCGCGGCATTCGTGGCCGATCCGGTTGAACCGCTGGTATGGCAGTTTCTCGTGGTGGCATCGACTGTGGCGGTGATCATAGGCGGGGTCAAGCGCGGTATCGAGGCGGTCAACAGGGTGCTGATGCCGCTGCTCGGCGCGATTGTAGTCTTGCTGGCGGCGTACGCGCTGTCTCTGGAGGGTGCCGGCGCCGGGATTGCCTTTCTGTTTCGGCCGGACTGGTCTGCGCTCGCGCATCCATCGGTATACCTGGCTGCGCTCGGGCAGGCATTTTTTTCACTCGGCATTGGCGCAGGCGCGTTGCTTACGTACGGCAGCTATACCGCAGCGGGACAGAAACTCGCGCCGGCTGCGCTGGGTGTCGTCGCGGGCGACACCATGTTTGCGGTAATTGCCGGTATCGCCATATTCCCTGCGGTATTTGCGTTCGGCCTGGACCCGGCACAGGGACCTACGCTCGCGTTCGTGACGCTCCCGGAGGTATTCAATGTCCTGCCCGCAGGGCGTTTCTTTGCTGTCGCGTTTTTTGTTCTTCTCGGACTTGGAGCACTTACCTCCGCCGTGTCGCTGCTCGAGGTGCCTTGCGCCGTGCTGATGCGTGAGTTGCGGTGGACGCGCCAGAAGACCGCGCTGCTTACCGGCGCCGGAGTATTTGCGCTGGGCGTACCTTCGGCTCTGGGTTTCGGCGTGCTGCAGGGAATAGGAATTCTCGGCCTCGGAATTCTTGAAAGCATCGATCGAATTGCATCCAGCGTGATCTTGCCGGTGGGCGGCTTGCTCATCGCAGTATTCGTCGGCTGGAAGTGGCCGTATACGGACGCGTTGCGTACGGCGGGCCTGGAAGCAGGCGTGGTCGGTTACCTCTGGCGCCTGCTGCTTCGCTATGTTGCGCCGTGCCTGATTGTATTCATCCTGGTCGGGCTCGCGACCGCATGATGGCGTGCATGCGCATGCCGGCAACGATCCGGGAGCAAAAATTTTTCGGGCAGCACTGCTCTTCGACGAAATGGATATCCGGTGCGCAAGCTGGCCGAGGGCCTCGCTGTCGCTGGCGTTCAGTATGGCCCCGCTGTCTTGCCTTTATCCGATTCCAGGCCCCGCAATTCGGCAACCGCCTGCTTCGCGGCCGAAGCCAGCAATGCATTGTCTGCCAGCATGGTAATGAACTGGTAACCATAACCAATCATTTCATTCGCCATCTTCGTCGATCCGCAGTGAATTCCGGCAAACACGTTATGCCGCTTCGCTGCTTCGACGATTACCTTGATGACGTCGACGACCTTGTCCTCGGGCGGGAAGCCGGGGCGGCAGCCGATCGATAATGCAAGATCGGATGGCCCAACGTAGATTGCGTCGAGGCCCGGAACGCTGAGAATCTCGTCGAGGTTGTCGACCGCTTTTCTGGTCTCGATCATCGCCATGGTGAGTATGGTTTCATTGGCGTGCTGCCAGTAATCCGCGCCGGCATACCAGGTCGCGCGCACCGGACCAAAACTGCGATACCCCACAGGTGCGTAGCGGCAGGCACCGACGAAAGCCTCGCATTCGGCGCGTGAGTTGATCATCGGGCAAACAATGCCATAGGCGCCGGCATCGAGCAGTTTCATGATGATGCCGGGCTCGAGCCACGGCACCCGGGCCAGCGGTACCGTCGATGTGGTCGTAATCGCCTGAAACATGGTGACAGCGTCCGGATAATCGACGAGACCATGCTGGAGATCGACCGTCAATGAATCCCAGTTGGCCTGCGCCATGTTCTCGGCGGCGACCGGGCTGGGTATTCCCAGCCAACCGTTGATGACCGTCCCGCCTTGTTTCAGGATGTTCCGGACCTCGTTTTGTCTCATGTGTGTTCTCGTGATCTGATTGTCATGTTCCCGATCATACAACTGCGGTCGGGCGCATGGCGAGCGCGCGCCGGGACATGGTGGGCTTTCGGATTCGTGACGGCAGGCAGAGCCGCGCTTGCCCCGTTTGCGTAAATCAGGAGAATGGTTCTCGCGCAACCGCCGACTCGATGCCACGCCACGCACTCGCGGGCGTCAGCGAACCGGACCTGCGGCGCGCGGGCGGGCAAGTGCCAGTTGAATCGTTGCGTCGACCCGGGGGAAGCGCCCGGCATGAAGCGATTCATGAAGCGCAGCAGCGGACGCTTGGCGAAGGTCCGGCACTATTGGCACTGGAAAACGGACAACGGCGGCGCTGTGATACGCGCCCGGGAAGTTGGGTATGAGCGATGTCTTGGTTGACGCGACGGATTTGCGCGATTTTGTGGCGCGTATTTTCGTAAAGGCGGGGTGTTCGGAATCGGAATCGGAACTGGTTGGCGGTTTGTTGGTGGGGTCCAATCTTGCCGGGCACGACAGCCATGGGGTGATCCGGGTGCCACGCTACGTCAGCATGCTGCGGGAGGAATTGATTTTTGCCGACCGCACGGTCGAATTGCTGGTGGATACACCATCGCTTGCGGTGGTGGACGGGAAATACGGCCTTGGGCAGACAGTCGCGTTTCAGGCGACGCAGATAGGTATCGAGAAGTGCCGCCAGTCCGGTTTGTCCGCGGTGGCCATGCGCAACTCCGGCCACATCGGGCGTGTCGCCGACTGGGCGGAAATGGCCGCCGACGAAGGATTCGTGTCGGTGCACTTCGTCAACGCCGCCGGCAGCGTGCTGGTCGCGCCGTTTGGCAGTTCCGAGCGGCGTTTCTCCACTGCGCCGTACTGTGTCGGGGTTCCCGTTCCTGACGCGCCGCCACTGATACTGGATTTCGCGACTTCCATTGTGGCGGAAGGCAAGGTGCTGGTCGCCAGCCAGGGCGGCAAACAATTGCGTGCCGATGCACTGGTCGGACCCGACGGCAGTGCCGGTAACGATCCGCATTTGCTCTACGGTGATTTCGAACCGACCGGGCCGCGTGATCCACGCGCCGGCCCCGGTGCCATTCGTACCTTCGGCGAGCACAAGGGCTCGGGACTGGCGATGATGTGCGAGATGCTGGGTGGTGCCCTCACCGGTAATGGCTGCACCGAATGGGGGAGGCGGTTCAGCAACGGCATGTTCTCGTTTTACGTGGATCCGGCGCGAATAGACCCCGGGCAATTATTTCCTCGAGAAGTCAGCCGTTACGTCGACTTTGTCAAACAGGCCAGACCGCTGGTGCCGGGCACGCAACCGATGCTACCGGGTGAGCCTGAGGCACGCTCTCGCGAGCAGCGGCTCCGGGACGGCGTGCCATTGTCGGCGACCACCTGGGCGGCGATACTGGAAACGGCGGCCTCCGTCGGTGTCGATAAAGTGCCTGTTTGCAAGCCGCAATAGGCAAGGGCACGATGCTGTCCGAAACAATGTGCGCGTGCAGCCGTTTACACGGCAGCGGCGTCTGATACACTGAAATCTCGGCAACTTTGAAAGGAGGTGATCCAGTGCGAGTCAATCAGGGCAGTACCGGCCGGCAGTACTCCGAGACCGGATCATTTTCATCGGTTAAGGAGTTTGGCTAGCCTCACGGCCGAATTGCCTGTCCAGCAGTAAGCGCGCCCCGGAAGCGAAAGCCCCGGGGCGCTTTCGTTTGCGCGAACGGCTTTTGGTGCACGTCATACCTGCGAGTCAGCGGGTATGACCGGCATGTTTTCCCGGCGCCCGTTTAACCCCACTTCCGGCACGCCGTCGTTCATAGGTTCAGAACACGGTTCCTGACCCATGAACATGAAGGAGAACGCCATGCGCAACACAGCCATACTGGCCGTAGCCGCAATTGTCGCGGTAACGGCTTGCACAACCGACTCGATTTCCCCGGGCACGCCTGTCGAACCGGACCAGGCCATGCTCGCAACCGAACCTGCCCCACTGCCGGGCCCACAGCGTGTCGATCATCCTGAAGGCGCGGGCAAACAGGCGAAGGCCGACGAACAACGTAACGCAGAGCCGTTGCGCTCCGGTGAGGCAGACGGTGCGTTGGCAGAAGCCGTTGCAGCACCCGCCGCGGGCAGGCAGCCGCAGTCACCGCCGGCGAGTTCGCGCGAACGCAAGGAACAGCACTTCGCCGATGCAGCCAATGCCAATGCGGCGACGCTCGTCGCGATCCGGGCGCCCAGCGAATCACTGGACCGTGAGAACTACGCGCATCTCGATGACAATCCGTTGAAGCGCGTAACGGAGCATCCGGTCTCGACCTTCAGCGTCGATGTCGATACCGGTGCCTACAGCAATACCCGGCGCATGCTCAATGCCGGTCGCCTGCCGGTGCAGGATGCGGTGCGTGTTGAGGAGTTCATCAACTATTTCGATTACGACTATCCGGCGCCGGCAAGCCGCTCCCGGCCATTCAATATTGTCACCGAACTCGGGCCGAATCCGTGGAATGCCCGGACGCAATTGCTGCACATCGGCCTGAAAGGCTACGAAGTGCCACGATCGCAGATTCCCGCAGCGAACCTGGTGTTCCTCATCGACGTATCGGGATCAATGCGCTCGGACGACAAGATCGGGCTTCTGAAAACCTCGCTGGAGCTGCTCACGCGTGAACTGCGCGAACAGGATCGCATTTCGATCGTCGTTTATGCCGGTGCGTCCGGTGTCGTGCTTGAACCGGTGGCGGGCACCGAGAAGGGCAGGATCATTGCCGCTCTGAGTTCACTCAGCGCGGGCGGTTCCACCAATGGAGCGGCCGGCATCCGCCTCGCCTACGCCATGGCCGAGCAGGCATTCGTCGAGGGTGGCATCAACCGCGTGCTGCTTGCAACCGACGGTGATTTCAATGTCGGCACGACCAGTTTCGAAGCGCTAAAGGATCTGGTCGAGGAAAAACGCAAGACGGGCATTTCGCTGACCACTCTCGGCTTCGGCTCCGGTAATTACAATGACCATCTCATGGAGCAACTGGCTGATGCCGGCAACGGAAACTATGCCTACATCGATACTCTCAACGAAGCGCGCAAAGTGCTGGTCGAGCAGATGTCTGCCACCCTGCAAACCATCGCCAGTGACGTGAAGATCCAGATCGAATTCAATCCGCGCGTCGTTGCTGAATATCGGCTGGTCGGTTACGAGAGTCGTATGCTGGCGCGCGAGGATTTCAACAACGACAACGTCGACGCCGGCGAAATCGGGGCTGGGCACACGGTCACTGCAGTATACGAGGTCGCACTTGCCGGCAGCGATGGCGAGCGTGTGGAGCCGCTGCGGTATCGGAGCCAGCAAAGCGCGTCGGTCGGGCACGGCGAAGAACTTGCATTCCTGCGGTTGCGTTACAAGGCGCCTGGCGATGACACGAGCAAACTGATAGAGCAACCGGTTCGCAAAGCCGATCTCAAGCGCAACCTCGAGCAGACCAGTGCCGACTTCCGGTTTGCCGCTGCGGTCGCCGGTTTTGGGCAACTGCTGCGCGGCGGCAAGTATATGGAAGCGTTTGATTATGATGACGTGCGAACGCTTGCCAATGGTGCGCGTGGCGGTGATGCCTTCGGTTATCGCGGAGAGTTCGTCTCGCTGGTCAACTTGGCACAGTCGTTGTCTGGCCAGTCGAAAACGGCGCAGGTGACGCAATGAACTGAAACCGTTGACGGCGCGGGTCCCCGCCCGTCACACTCCGGCGCCCTTCGCGTGACGCGACGGGCGCTTTTCAATGGCTGGCATGTGACCGACAATACGGCGCGTTCGGTGAAGTGCCGCGGTCCTGTGTCCCGGGCGCAGCGGACATCTGAAAGATCATGGAGGGTCGTGCACATGAAGGGGGAACGAAATCAGGCCAGGGGCATCCTATCTCTGGGTACGATGCTGCGCGTGAATGCCGTGTCGGGCTTTGCAATCGGTGTGATGTTCGGTGTGTTTGCCGGTGTCGTCAGTTTTCTGGTGCACCGGAATCCGGTCGAAATGGGCCTGTTTGTCGTAATCGCACCGCCGGCCACGGCATTCCTGCTTTCGATGATCACGCTGGTTGGACATCCCCTGTACGCATTGTTGGCTCGCACCGGTTTTTCGGGCCTCGGACGAATTACCTACGAAGTGCCGCTGGATTAGCATTTCGTGGGAGAATTCGGCCCGCGGCTTGGCTATTCGATTTAAATCAAGGAGAAAGCATGCAAAAATTTATCCTTCTGTTCTGGTTGATGCTTGTAGCGACAAGCGTGGCCGGAGTTGGCACGGCTGCGGCGCAGCAGCGGCCGAACATACTGGTCGTCTGGGGTGATGATATTGGTCAGTCCAATATCAGTGCCTATACCAGGGGCTTGATGGGCTACAAAACCCCCAATATTGATCGCATCGCTCATGAGGGCATGTTGTTCACCGATTACTACGGTGAGCAGTCCTGTACGGCAGGGCGGTCGAGCTTTATTCTCGGCCAGAGCGTGTTTCGCAGCGGCCTGTCGAAAGTTGGCCTGCCCGGCGCCAAAGAGGGGATCACGACGCTCGACCCCACGATTGCGGTCATCCTGAAGGACCAGGGATACGCAACCGGTCAGTTCGGCAAGAATCACCTCGGCGATCGCGATGAACACCTGCCGACCAACCATGGATTCGATGAGTTCTTCGGCAATCTTTATCACCTGAATGCCGAAGAAGAGCCGGAAAACGAGGACTATTTCAAGAATCCGGAACTGAAGAAGAAATTCGGGCCGCGTGGCGTGATTCACTCATGGGCGCTGCCGGGGGGCAAGCAGAAGATTGAGGACACCGGGCCGCTGACCAAAAAACGCATGGAGACGGTCGATGACGAAACCTCCGACCGCGCGATTGCCTTTATCCGTGAGCAGGTCAAAGCCGGCAAGCCATGGTTCGTGTGGTGGAGCGGCACGCGGATGCACTTTCGCACCCATGTCAAACCGGAATTGCGCGGCATCAGTGGGCAGGACGAGTACTCCGACGGCATGGTCGAACACGACATGCACATCGGCAAGTTCCTCAAGTTGCTCGACGAATTGAAGATCGCCGACAACACCATCGTTCATTATTCGACCGACAACGGCCCGCACTACAACACCTGGCCGGATGCGGCGGCAACGCCGTTCCGCGGCGAGAAGAACACCAACTGGGAAGGCGGCTGGCGCGTACCCGCTGCCGTTCGCTGGCCGGGCGTCATCCAGCCCGGTTCGGTCAGCAACGGCATCGTGCACCACATGGACTGGTTGCCGACCTTTGCGGCTGCCGCCGGCAAGAAAGACATCAAGGAAGATCTTCTGGATGGCTACAAGTCCAGAGCGCTGTCGCGCGAGTACAAGGTCCACCTTGACGGCTACGACCTCACCGAGCATCTGAAGAATCCGGATGAGGTACCAAGCCCGCGCAAGGAAATTTTCTACTTTTCCGACGACGGTGATCTGACGGCGTTGCGTTACCAGGACTGGAAGATGATCTTCATGGAGCAGAAAGCCGAAGGAACATTCCGTGTCTGGATGGAACCGTTTGTTCCGTTGCGCGTGCCGCTGATCGAGAACCTGCGGAGAGATCCGTACGAAAGGGCGAGCATTACGTCGAACACCTATTACGACTGGATGCTTGACCGAGCGTTCCTGCTGGTCCCTGCGCAAGCGTATGTCGGGAATTTCCTTCAGACGTTCCGCGAATATCCGCCGCGCATGAAAGCTGCAAGCTTCTCGCTCGATAAAGTCATGGAGATGATGAGCGAACCGGCATCGCATTAAGGCAGAGCAGGTTCGCAGGGCGCACTGTTTCCGGTGCGCCCTTTTTATTTGCTTTACGGTTTTTCGGACTTCAAGCTATTTTCAAGCCGGGAATGAATCCAATGAAGACTTCCGATTTTGCGATCCTGATGTTGACAGTAACCTGCGCCCTGTTGGCGTCGGTTTCTGAAGCGCAAGCCAAGCAGCCGCCACGATTGATACTGCAAATCACGGTTGATGCGCTGCGAGCGGATCTGCCGCATCGCTACGCGCATGTATTGGGTGATGGCGGATTCCGAAGGCTGTGGAACGAAGGCATCGAATACACCAACGCTCATTACCAGCACGCCAATACGGAAACGATCGTTGGTCACGTCTCGCTGGCAACCGGTACGGTTCCCGCCGCGCACGGCATGGTGGGCAACGTCTGGTACGACCGCGAGCAAGGCCGTCTCGTCTACAACATCGAGGATGCGCGCTACCGCTTGCTTACGGCTGGTGCAGATGTAGACCAAAGCGCGGAAATTGATCCGACCCAGAAAGCAGCAAAAGTGGAAGGGCGTTCGCCGGCGGTGATTCTTTCCTCCACCTTCAGTGACGAGCTGGCGGTTCATTTCAACGGCAACTCGAAGATATTCGCAGTGTCGGTCAAGGACCGGGGCGCGGTGTCGTTGGCGGGACACGCGGGCAAGGCTTTCTGGTTTTCCAAAGCCAGCGGCGAATTCGTTACCAGCACCTATTACTACAAGAAGTATCCGGACTGGGTGAATGCATGGAATGCCCGCAAGCCGGCCCTGGCGTATGCGGGAAGATCCTGGCAGCTGTTGCACCCGCAATCGACCTACCTGTTCGGAAACGCTGATGATCGGGAATATGAAACTGATTTCCCGGGGTATGGACGAACTTTTCCCCACGCTTATGGCAGTGCCGGTGACAAATACCTCACCACCCGCCTGACGCTGGGTCCGGCCGGTGACGAACTGACGCTCGATTTTGCCAAGACATTGCTGGAAGCAGAACGACTGGGTCAGGATGCCGTGCCCGATTACCTTGCCGTGAGTTTCTCCTCAACGGACTATGTCGGGCATTTGTTCGGCGCGTCCAGCCTCGAATCAGAAGACAACATCGCGCATCTGGATCGTACGTTGGCGAAACTGCTGAATTTCGTCGACCGCATAGTCGGGCTCCAGAATACGTTGGTGGTGTTGTCGGCCGATCACGGCCAGCCTGAAGTGCCCGGGCATTTGCACGAACTGGGTATCGGTAACGCACGTTACTTCGACACCAAGGCGCTCGACAAGGCGCCCGCTATTGCCGCACTGAAGAAACAGTTCGGCATCGGCGAGGAACTGATAGAGGCGTACTTTCAGCCTTACGTTTACCTCAACCAGAAAGTCATTCGCGAGAAGAATCTGAATCAGGCCGACGTGGAAAAAGCGGTCGCCGCGGAGTTGGAGAAGTTCGATGGCGTGGCATACGCGGTGTCCAGCACCGCGCTGCGCACGGCTGCGGTGGCGGATACGCTATTGACGCGTTCCGTGCTGCGTAATTTTCACCGCAAGCGCTCCGGCGACATCTTTGTGGTGTTCGAGCCCTATGTGTTCATCAACGACTTTGACGGCCTGGTCGTGGCATCGACCCATGGCTCGCCGTGGAATTACGATACCTACGTGCCGGTGCTGTTTGCAGGCGCCGGGCTCAAGGCGCAAACCGTCAGCCGCCCCGTCACGCCATACGATATTGCCAGTACGTTATCGGCCTTTGTCGGCGCCAAGCCGCCTTCGGCATCCATTGGTAATCCACTGCCGGAGGTCGTTGGCTATTGAGGCCTTGTGGTCGCTGGCCTTGACCTCTTGAATACTGGCGTCAGGCCAGGCGACGCAGGGGGATGTTTCGAAGGTTTGTTGTTTCCGCCGGCAGGTAGAGAACCTGCCGGTCAGGCCATCTTCAGATCACGCCCATCGATGCCGTAGGTGCCGGCCGGCAGGCCCCTGGCGATATGCAGCGGCGTCATGGCGCCGGCGGCGGGCTTTTCTTCGAGAAGGTCGATATACACCGGCTCGGGCAGAGACTTCTTATAGGGGCCGCGCACAACGAGCACATGCGGTTTCAGGCGCTGAGCCCGGTTCTGTCGAATTACCACGGCAACCTCATTGGTCGACAGTTCCACAATTGAACCGACAGGGAACACGCCGATTGCCTGAATCAGCTGTTCGGTCAGAGGCCCGTGAAACAGGGTCCGGCTCCATTCCGTGAGTTTTCGCAGGGCGTCGTATGGTGGCAATGGCCTGGCATATGTTCGCTCGTTCGTGAGGGCCACGAAGGAGTCAACGATTGCCGCCATGCGCCCGAACAATCCGATTTCATCGCCTTTGAGGCCTTTCGGGTAACCGCTTCCGTCTTCACGCTCATGGTGCTGGGCGATTCCCTTCATGATGTCCGGGTGCAGCTTCGCGGCGCTTTCAATAAATTCCAGACTTTTGTTGACGTGATTCTTTACGAGTTCGAATTCTTCATCCGTGAGCTGGCCGGGTTTGGTCAGTACGGAAAGTGGGAGCGTCGTTTTGCCGATGTCCAGCAAGGCGCCCACCATTCCCAGTCGCGCGAGGTGATCCCTGTCGAGGGCGAGGTGCCGGCCGAGCGCGACAAGGTATACGGCTACCCGTATCCCGTGGCCATACAGGGCCGCGTCCTGCTGTTTCGTCATGGCGACCCACATCAATGCATCGGGATTGCGCAACATGCTGTCGACAATTCCATCGATGGATTTCTGCACGGCGTCCAATTCGATGACCTTGCCGGCAAGGAGGTCGGCAGCCATTCTGCCCATGGCGTATTTCGCACCGTCGAACGCCTCGAGCGCATTCGAGAACTCTTCCTCGACGGTGCTGGTTTCCGGGTGCGCCACAAGGTGCGCTGTCGCAGGAATGAATTCATGCCGCGTCGGCGCAGGTAACAGGACAGTGCGGCTGTGGCGGCCGAACAGGCGGCCGAATAACTGCCTGCCCAGGCTGCTGAACGAACGTTCGTTGTCCTGCCCGGTGCCACTTTGATCAATCCGGTGCGAGCCCTGTTTCGGCGCGCTTGCCATCGCGTTCTCATCGCTGTGAACCATCCGCATGAAGCGGCCGGTGTTGCTTAGCGGGTCGTCGATCTTGTTGGCACCATCGGTCTTGCGGGGCGGGGTACGTGGCAGTACGCCCGCTGCCGAGCGCCTCGTGTCGGCGTAGACGTATTGGCAATACAGACGCAGGCGCGCAATATCAGCAATGTCTTCGATCAGAAAGCCCTGAATCAGGAACGGTGTATCCAGCCAGGGGCGATCGAGCTCACTGATGAACATGCCGATCTTCAGATCACTCGTGTTGACTTTGATGAGCATTGACTTGCGTGGGTCAGGTTCCGGGTATGGCGGGTCGGAGAGTCGCCAGGGTGCCCGCCGCCAGGTTCGGGAGGCGTGTTCGGCTACACAACGGCCGTATGCGCTGGCGTCGACACGTGCAATATTAATGCCCGAAGTGCGTCGGGCACCCGGTTCTTCAATTCACCGCCAACTTCTGTGGCCATTTCGGGTGCGGGCTGCGTGTCGGGCCCGGCAGGGCAAACGCCCCGGGCCCTGGCAATGATATCGGTGCCTGACGAGCAG
>LJTS01000043.1 GCA_001304425.1 Betaproteobacteria bacterium SG8_40 | reverse complement strand
GCCGGGGCCGCAATCCATCAGCAGGTAAGGCACGATGCGGGAGTCGCTGCAGCCGATAAACAACACCGACGGATGCTGACCCTGATCGACGAGTTGACGAAAGCGATTCCGAAATCGTGGAAAGTAATTGGTTCTGAAACGCCTCAATCGCCGCAGTATGTCCTCGTCGACCACCGGAGCCGGTCTTCAAGCCGTTACTGCAACAGTGGTGAAGCCGCAGCGTCGAGATCGACGCCTTCGATATCTGCTTCGGCGGCCAGAACGCGCACATACTGCGCCAGTGCACGGACCTGCACCTGCACGGTGAGCGAAGCGGCAATGCGCTCGCGCACCTGATCGAACGCCAGCTTGCGCCCTGCCAGACGCCGTTCGATCAGCACGACGTGAAAGCCGTAGCGCGTTTGCACCAATGTCGGCAGGATTCCGGTTGCCTTCGTGCCGAACAGCGCTTTGTCAAACTCGGGTACCAGCTGGCCGCGTTCGAACTGCCCGAGATTGCCGCCGTGCTGCCCTGACGGGCAATTGGACAGGTCGCGTGCGCGCTCCGCAAACGGTGCAGGATCGGCCCGTAACTCGGCAAGCAGCGATTCGGCCCGGCTGCGCAACATCGCGACCGGCGCCCCCGGCGTCACGGCGATCAATATGTGGCTCGCCTCCAGCAGTTCCCCTGTCGTGTACCGGTCCGGGTGCGTTTCGTAGTGGCGCCGGCATTCCCCATCGGTTGGCGCCGGCGTCGTCACTTCCGCTTCGAGCAACCGCTCGATCAGCGAATCTTCCGATTCGCGACCCGTGCCGGTCGCGGCTATGCCAAGATCGCGGGCACGCTGCAGCATCAGTTCGCGAACTGCAAGTGCGCGCCGTGCGGCATCCGATGGTTGTTCGGCCTCAGGAAAATACCGGGTTTCCCGCTCGATCGCATCCGCATCGATGGCGATACCGTTGATGGTCACATTCATGTCTGTTTGTCCGTTACAGATTGCCGAACCGGAGAGGTCGCCTCGTCAGCGATGTCGCACCACCTGATAAGCCCGGGTGACGTATGACAGCGTCGCGAAGCCGCTCCACACATGTACCAGCCGCGAGAACGGAAAGACCAGAAAGATCGTCATGCCGAGGACCAGATGCAATTTGAACACCAGCGCCACGTCAGCGACGAAGCCGGCCGCGTCGCCGCGAAGAGTGACGATGTGCTGTGCCCACAGCATCAGCTTGACCATCTCGCCGCCATCCAGGTGGCGGGCCGATACGGCGATACTGAACAAACCGAGCAGGAGTTGCACCAGCAGCAGGTACAACACGGCAAGATCCATGGCGCGCGTGGTCGCACGAATTCGCGCCTCGACCAGACGGCGGTGGATCAACAGAACCAGCCCGACGAGGCAAGCCGTCCCGGCAAGGCCGCCGGCAACAATCGCCAGCATCTGCTTGGCCGGTGCAGAAACGCCGAGCGCATGCCACACCGACAGCGGCGTCAGCAGACCGAACAGATGTCCGAAGAAGATACCGAGGATGCCGAGGTGAAACAGGTTCGACCCCCAACGCAATTGACCTCTGCGCAACAGCTGCGAAGAGTCGCTCTTCCATGTGTACTGGTCGCGATCAAACCGCACGAGGCTGCCGAGCAGGAACACGGCAAGGCAGATGTACGGATAAATTCCGAACAAGAACTGGTGCAGGGTATTCATCGTCTTTGCTCCTGATTCATTGATTCCGGCTTCCCCGCTCGCCGGGTTGTTGCCGCGGCATGAAGCGGATCACGGATGCCGCGGCCGGAACCGGTTTGCAGTCCGGCGCGCCTTCGGGTCCGAAAACGACTGGCGCATCCATCCAGTCCTTGTCGAGCAATGCTTGTTCGGCTGCCAGTGCTGCCTCGCCGAGCTCGTCCGGATCTGCATCCCTTGCCGGGCGCGGCGATAGCCCGGCCTCGCCTATCATCGCCAACAACGCCGCCGGCACCGCCTGGTAGTGGCTGCCGCGCCTGGCCAGTGCGTCGCCGATCCTGCGTATGATGTGCGCGCAGTCCGAGAGCATGTCATCCGCCTGCGCGAAGGGCCGCTGCGACAGGAACTCGAGCATCAGCGGCAGATAATCGGGCAGTTCGCTTGAATCCAGGGAGTATCCGCCGCTGGCATAGACCTGCATCAGGTCCAGCATCGCCGGGCCGCGCTCACGCGACTCGCCATGCACATGTTCGAACAGGTTCAGTGATGTCGCCCGTCCGCGGTCGAACAGCGCCACATACCCTTCCTGCAGATCAACCAGTTCGCTTTCCGACAGTTCGGCGATCAATTCACCCAGCGCCGCCCTGTTCTTTGCGGGCAACCGTTTTTCCGCTTCGATTACCGCAAGGATTTCACCGGCCGCCGCCTGTAATTCAAATGTTGGATACGTTAGCAGCACGCCCAGCGCCTTGAATGTCTTCGTCATCTGCGGTGCCTCCTCAACTCGCCGTCTTGATCGGAATGAAGCGCGATTTCTTGCCGCTGGTCTTGCCGCCGAACAGGCTGGCGCGGGACTCGCCGTCGGAGCACCCGTTGCCAAACGAGAAACCGCAGCCGCCGCGCACGTCGTAGGCGTTTTCCGCATACTCCCGATGGGTGGTCGGGATCACGAAGCGGTCCTCATAATTGGCGATTGCCATGTAGCGGTACATATCTTCGATTTGCCCGACCGACAGCCCGACTTGCTTGAGCACCTCGGCATTCTCGACTTTCTCGACATGGCGATCACGCATGTAGGCGCGCATCGCCAGCATTCGCTCGAGCGCAGCGACAACCGGCGCCTCGTCGCCCGCAGTGAGAAGATTCGCCAGGTATTTGACAGGGATGCGCAAGCTGCGCACGTCGGGCAGTTTGCCGAAAGTACCGACCTGCCCGGAATTGGCGGCCGACTGGATCGGTGACAGTGGCGGCACGTACCACACCATCGGCAGCGTGCGGTATTCCGGATGCAGCGGCAGCGCGACCTTCCAGTCCACCGCCATCTTGTAGACCGGGGAACTCTGCGCCGCCGTGAGCCAGGCTTCTGGAATGCCGTCCTTACGCGCCTGCTGCTGAACCTGTGGGTCATGCGGATCGAGAAAGATCGACAACTGGGCGCCGTACAGATCCCTTTCGTCAGCTTGCGACGCCGCCGCTTCTATGGCGTCGGCATCGTAGAGCAGCACGCCCAGATAGCGGATACGTCCGACGCAGGTCTCCGAACAGACCGTCGGTTGTCCGCCTTCGATACGCGGATAGCAAAAGGTGCACTTCTCTGCCTTGCCCGAACTCCAGTTGTAATAGATCTTCTTGTACGGACAGCCCGACACACACATGCGCCATCCGCGGCACTTGTCCTGATCGACCAGGACGATGCCGTCTTCCTCGCGCTTGTAGATCGAGCCCGAGGGACACGATGCGACACAGGTCGGATTCAGGCAGTGTTCGCACAGCCGCGGCAGATACATCATGAAGGTATTTTCGAACTGCCCGTAGATGTCCTTCTGGACGTCTTCGAAGTTACTGTCGGCGGAGCGCTTGCTGAACTCACCGCCGAGAATCTCTTCCCAGTTCGGTCCCCAGACGATTTTTTCCATACGCTTGCCAGTTAGCAGGCTGCGCGGGCGCGCCACCGGGGACGCCTGCATCTCGGGTGCGTTATGCAGATGCTGGTAGTCGAACGTGAACGGCTCGTAATAGTCGTCGATTTCCGGCAGGTTGGGATTGGCGAACAGCTTCATCAGGATCGACCACTTGCCGCCCTGCTTCGGCTCGATGCCGCCGTTGCGCTTGCGCGTCCAGCCGCCGTTCCACTTTTTCTGGTTCTCCCATTGCTTCGGATAACCGATGCCGGGTTTGGTCTCGACGTTGTTGAACCACGCGTATTCCATCCCTTCGCGATTGGTCCAGACGTTCTTGCAGGTCACCGAGCAGGTGTGGCAACCGATGCATTTGTCCAGGTTCAGGACCATGCCGATCTGGGCGCGAATCTTCATGACCGTTCTCCCATCGCCAACGACTGGTCACGCGGTCTGTCCAGCCAGTCGACCTTGTTCATCTTGCGCACGATGACAAATTCGTCCCGGTTCGTGCCAATCGTCCCGTAGTAGTTGAAGCCGTAGCTCTGCTGCGCATAGCCCCCGATCATGTGGGTGGGTTTGGTCACAATGCGTGTCACCGAGTTGTGGATACCGCCTCGCGCACCGGTAATCTCGGAGCCCGGCATGTTCACCGTTTTTTCCTGCGCGTGGTACATCATGCACATGCCCTGATTGACGCGTTGACTGACCACCGCCCGCGCACAGATCGCGCCGTTGACGTTGTACAGTTCGATCCAGTCGTTGTCTTCGATACCAACGCTTTTGGCATCGGTTTCCGACAGCCAGACGATGGGCCCGCCGCGTGACAATGTCAGCATCAGCAGGTTATCGGTGTAAGTGCTGTGAATGCCCCACTTCTGATGCGGCGTGATGAAGTTCAGCACGACCTCCGGGTTGCCGTTGCCTTTCCCGGCAGCGCCGTGACGCATCGGGTGGGTGGTCTTTAGGTCAACCGGCGGGCGGTAAACACATAGTCCTTCGCCAAAGCCAAGCATCCATTTGTGGTCCTGGTAGAACTGCTGGCGTCCGGTCAGCGTCCGCCACGGAATCAGTTCGTGGACATTGGTATAACCAGCGGTGTAGCTGACATGCTCCGATTCGATACCTGACCAGGTCGGCGACGAGATGATCTTGCGGGGCTGGGCCTGTACATCGCGGTACCGTATCTTTTCATCTTCCTTGGGCAACGCGAGATGCGCGTGTTCGCGCCCGGTGATCTTCGACAGCGCCCGCCAGGCCTTGACCGCCACCTCGCCGTTGGTTTCCGGTGCAAGTGACAGGATGACTTCACAGGCATCGATGTCTGTTTCTATTTTCGGCAGCCCTTTTGAAATACCTTCCTCGGTCACCGCGTAATTGAGTTTTCTGAGGAAATCAACTTCATGCTCGGTGTTCCAGGCGATGCCCTTGCCGCCGTTACCCGCTTTCGCCATCAACGGTCCGAGTGAGGTGAATTTCTTGTACGTGTTGGGATAATCGCGTTCGATCACGGCCATGGCTGGCGCCGTCTTGCCCGGTATCAGTTCGCACTCGCCTTTTTTCCATTCCTTCACCGAAGTCGCTTGCGCCAGTTCACCGGGGGTGTCGTGCAACAGCGGTGTCAGCACCAGTTCCTTCTCGACACCAAGATGGCCTTTGGCCACGTCCGAGAACTTCTTCGCGATCTGCTTGTAGATTTCCCAATCGGAACGCGACTCCCATACCGGATCGACGGCTGCCGAGAGCGGATGGATGAAAGGATGCATATCGGAGGTATTGAGGTCGTTCTTCTCGTACCAGGTTGCGGTCGGCAGTACGATGTCCGAATACAGGCAGGTGGTCGACATGCGAAAGTCCAGTGTCACCAGCAAGTCGAGCTTGCCTTGCGGCGCGCCATCGTGCCAGGCCACTTCCTGAGGTTTTTGTTCGCCGTCTGCGCCAAGTTCCTTGCCCTGCACGCCGTGCGAGGTTCCGAGCAGATGCTTCAGGAAATATTCGTGTCCCTTGCCGGAACTGCCGAGCAGGTTCGATCGCCAGACGAACAGATTGCGGGGATAGTTGTCCGGATGATCCGGGTCTTCGCACGACATCCTGAGACTGCCGTCCTGCAGGGCTTTCACGGCATATGCCTTTGGCTCCACTCCGGCCGTTTCCGCATCCTTTACCACCTGGATCGGATTGGTCTGTAGTTGTGGCGCACTAGGCAGCCACCCCATCCGCTCGGCCCGCACATTGAAATCGATCAGACTGCCTTCGAAATCCTCCGGGTTGGCCGTCGGCGACAGGATCTCCTTGACCGACACCCGCTCGTAGCGCCACTGGTCCGTATGCGCATAGAAAAAAGAGGTCGAGTTCATCTGGCGTGGCGGACGATGCCAGTCGAGTCCGAACGCCAGCGGCAACCATCCCGTTTGCGGGCGCAGTTTTTCCTGCCCGACGTAGTGTGCCCAGCCACCGCCGGACTTGCCGATACAGCCGCACAGCATCAGCATGTTGATGACACCACGGTAGTTCATGTCAGAGTGGTACCAGTGGTTCATCGCCGCCCCGATGATCACCATCGACTTGCCTTCGGTCTTGTCGGCATTGTCGGCAAATTGACGTGCAACGGTGATGACGTCGGCCGCCTTGACGCCGGTAATGGCTTCCTGCCATTTCGGTGTATACGGAACGTCGTCGTCAAACGAGCCGGCGACATTGCCGCCGCCGAGTCCCCGATCGATGCCGTAGTTGGCACACAACAGGTCGAACACGGTCGCGACCATTGCGTCACCATCGGAGAGCTGCATTTTCCTTGCGGCGACATTGCGCACCAGCACCCTGGTTCCCATATCGCTGTGCTGGAAGTGTTCGTTGATGACGCCGCCGAAATAAGGAAATCCCACCGGCACCACGTCGTCGTACGACTCAACCAGCGACAGTCGCAGCTTGACTGCCTTGCCGCTCGCGCCGTCCTTTTCCTCGATGTTCCACTTGCCGCTGTCTTCGCCTTCCTTCTGGTTCCAGCGAAACCCGATGGATCCGTTCGGTGCCACCACGTCGCCGGACATCTCGTCTACGCCCAGTGTTTTCCAGTCGGGATTGTTGCGCTGGCCGAGTGCACCGGAAACATCTCCGGCACGCACGAAGCGGTCGGCAACATAGCTGTCACCGCGCTTGACGAGTTTCACCAGCATTGGCAGATCGGTGAACTTCCTTGCGTAGTCTTCGAAGTACGCCGACTTTCGGTCGATGTGGAATTCCCTGAGGATGACGTGCCCCATTGCCATGGCCAATGCGGCATCCGTACCCTGCTTGGGATGAAGCCATATATCGGCAAGTTTCGAGACTTCCGCGTAGTCCGGCGTGACCGCGACCGTCTTTGCGCCCTTGTAACGCACCTCGGTAAAGAAATGGGCATCCGGCGTGCGCGTCTGCGGCACGTTCGAGCCCCAGGCGATGATGAACGTCGAGTTGTACCAGTCGGCCGATTCCGGCACGTCGGTCTGTTCACCCCAGGTCTGCGGGCTCGCAGGCGGCAAGTCGCAATACCAGTCATAGAAGCTCATGCATACGCCACCGATCAACGACAGGTAGCGGCTGCCGGCGGCGTAGGACACCATGGACATCGCCGGAATCGGCGAGAATCCGATGACGCGGTCGGGTCCGTACTTCCTGATGGTGTAGACGTTGGCGGCGGCAATGATCTCATTGACCTCGTCCCAGTCTGCGCGAACGAAACCTCCCATGCCGCGCACGGACTTGTAGGAGTTCGACTTCGCCGGGTCTTCGACGATCGATGTCCATGCCTCCACCGGTCCTTGCGTTTTGCGCGCTTCGCGCCAGAAACGCATCAGGCGGCCACGCACCATCGGGTACTTCACCCGGTTGGCGCTGTACAGGTACCAGGAGTACGATGCGCCGCGCGAACAACCGCGCGGTTCGTGATTCGGCATATCGGGTCGGGTGCGTGGATAGTCTGTCTGTTGCGTCTCCCAGGTCACCACCCCGCCCTTGACGTAGATTTTCCATGAGCACGAGCCCGTACAGTTCACGCCATGCGTGGAGCGCACGATCTTGTCGTGCGCCCAGCGGTCGCGGTATGCGCGCTCCCAGGTGCGGTCCTCGTTCGTGGACACGCCGTGGCCATTGGAAAACGGTTGCTTCTCCCGGGTCAGGAACATCAATCGGTCGAGAAAATGACTCATCTGCGTTTCCTTGAAGTCACAGTATTTGCTGCTGAATCACACATCAGCAGGGCATTTCCGCACCGCGCCGCGAGTAGAACCACCACGTCACGAATATGCAGGTAATGTAGAAAGCAATGAACAGGTACAGCGCCGCTTCCGGTCCGCCGAACAGGCTGATTGACGTTCCGTAGCTCTTTGGAATGAAGAAGGCGCCATACGCTGCCACCGCCGAGCTGAAACCAAGCACCGCGGCGGACTCCTTGCCGGCGTTGCGCATCGATTCGGCCCTGGCGCTATCCGAGGCACCCACGTTCCAGCGTTCGTGCAGAGTGCGAAAGATCACCGGGATCATGCGGAAGGTGGAACCATTGCCGATTCCCGTCGTGAGAAACAACAACATGAACATCGCGAAGAAGCCCCAGAAGCTGCCACCGCTGGGTCCGGACGGCAGGAACCACAGCACGCCAACAACCGCAAGCGCCATGACCATGAAGTTCCAGAATGTCACCCGTGCGCCACCGAGTTTGTCCGACACCCAGCCTCCTACCGGACGAATCAGTGCGCCTACCATCGGGCCGAGAAATGCGTACTGGGTTGGATCCACATGCGAAAACTGCGTCTTGATCAGCAACGGAAAGCCGGCCGAATAACCGATGAACGAACCGAACGTCCCGACATAGAGCCAGCACATCAGCCAGTTGTGTTTGCGCTTGAAGATCACCGACTGGTCGGCGAACGATGCCTTCGCGGTGGACAGGTCGTTCATCCCGAACCAGGCGGCGACCGCTACGGCGAGAATGAAAGGCACCCAGAAAAATCCCGCGTTCTGGAGCCAAAGCTGTTTCGTTGCGTCGCCCTTCGTCCAAAGTTGCGGATCGCCGCCCAGCGTGCCGAATACCGCCAGTGTGATAACGACCGGTACCGTGAACTGCACGACCGACACACCGAGATTACCCAACCCGGCATTCAAACCCAATGCCGTGCCTTGCTGGGCCTTCGGATAGAAGAAGCTTATGTTCGCCATGCTCGACGCAAAGTTGCCGCCGCCGAACCCGCACAGCAATGCGATAGCGAGAAACGTCGGATACGGTGTGCTCAGGTCCTGCACCGCGAACCCCATCCAGACAGCCGGAATCGCGAGCGAAGCCGTGCTCAGCGCCGTCCACAGCCGTCCGCCGAAGATAGGCACCATGAACGAGTAGAAGATGCGCAGGGTCGCGCCCGACAAACCCGGGATTGCGGTCAGCCAGAACAACTGGTTGGTGGTGAACTTGAAGCCGATGTTGGGCAAATTCACCACCACCACGCTCCACACCATCCAGACGCAGAAAGCGAGTAACAAGGCGGGGATCGAGATCCACAAATTGCGCGTCGCGACGGCCTTTCCTTCTTTCTCCCAGAACGTCGCGTTCTCGGGCTCCCAACGTGTCAGCAGATGTGATGCCATGTGAAGACTCCTGGTTAATGTTGAATTGCTTCAACCCTTCAGTGCCGCACGGGGCGTGCGCGAACCAATCACTTCGGTGTGACGTACTTCAGTGAAATACATCCAGATCAGTGAGACCCAGATCACGCCGTACATCAACATGAAGCAACTGGTGCGAATACCGGTCAGGTCGACCAGTGCGCCAAACATGATGGGCAGGATGAAGCCGCCCATGCCGCCTGCCAGTCCGACGATTCCGGAAATCACACCGATGTTGTGCGGGTACTCGTCCGAGATGTACTTGAAAACCGAGGCTTTGCCGAAAGCCCACGCCACGCCAATGATGAACATCAGGGCGGTGAACACATACACGTTCAGACCGATGTGAAAGGTCTTCGGGCCGTCGACAGTGGCAACGGTGAAATCGGTTTGCGGATACGACAGGATGAACAGGCAGACCCAGCTCACCCACATGACCCACCAGGTCACTTTGTGGGCGCCGTATTTGTCGGACAGCCAGCCTCCGAAGGCACGCAACACGCCTCCGGGCAGGGAAAACGCCGCCGCCAGCAGCGCCGCTACGCGAATGTCGAGCCCGTACTCGCCGATATAGAACTGCGTCATCCACAATGCCAGGGCGACGTAGCCACCGAAGACGATCGAGTAATACTGGGACAGCTTCCAAACCATAGGATCCTTGAGGGCGGCCAGTTGTTGCCGCCAGGTAATGCTGCTGTCGACCTTGTGCGAGGGGTCGGAGTAGGAAAACATCCAGAACACGATCGCCATGATGAACATCGACAAGGCGTAGACATTGGGCACCGCGGTCCAGCCGTATGCCACCACCACCGCGGGCGCGACAAACTTGTTGAGCGCGGCGCCGGCGTTGCCGGCACCGAAAATGCCCATTGCAAAACCTTGCCGGCCACGGGTAAACCAACGTGCAACGTAAGGTGTGCCGACGGAAAACGAAGCGCCGGCAATGCCGACGAACAGCCCAAGGACGAGATACTGCCAGTACTGGGTCGCGTGGCCGATGAGCCAGATGGGAATCACGGGCACCAGCAGCGTGCCCATCAGGACAATCCGCCCGCCGTACTTGTCGGTCCACATGCCAAGCGGCACGCGGAACAGCGAGCCGGTCAGAACCGGCGTCGCCGTGAGGATGCCGAATTGGGTCGCATTGAGCCCGAGTTCCTGCTTGATCGGGATGCCGATCACGCCGAACATCATCCAAACCATGAAACAAATGGTGAATGCGAGCGTACTGACTACCAGAACTGAGATCTGTTTTCGCGTTTGTGATGCCATCACTCCCTCCCCCGGTCCGTTGCGGGAAGAATACGGAGTGTCAAAGCCCGGCGATATTCGCCCGAAGCAGAACTGCCAGCGGGTAGATGGCCTAGTCCCCACCCGCCCGGTTGGCAGCATGGGCTAGTCAATAAGAACTATTCGGCGCGGGCCTGTGCGAAGCGGCCATCGCCATGTCGGCGCAACAGGCAGCCGCTACGGGCCAGAAGGGTACCGGCGAAGCGCCGAAGCCCGCGTTTCAGTCCACGCCGTGGTGGATGCTTTTTTGGGCGATGTCAGCGCGGCGCGCCGATGACCGAACCGCCCGGTCGAGGCAAGATGAAATCCGCATCCGCTCCTTACCTCAAGGCGGCCGCGGATGCGGTCTTGGTCAGGCTTTCAGTTCGACCAGTACTTCGTGATACCGATGGTCGTCGACATTCTTTGCGGCGTGGGTGTCACCGCCCTTGCGGAAGTAGACTTCCCCCGCGTTCAACGTCGCACGCGTAACGCCGCTGTCGCGCGTCACCTCCAGGGTGCCCCCTTCGATCGGATAGAAGAAATAATCGCAGTCGTGCTTGTGCGATTCGATGGTCTGACCGGGTTCAAGCGTGAATTCCCAGACTCGAACCTGATCGTTCTCGAAAATCAATTTGGTTCCGACGGCCGCCACGAGCGATCTCCCTGAATGCCAATGCGCAGGTTGAAGAGGTTCGACCAATAACCGCCGTGCGTCAAGTGCCGGCGCAGTCTGGCGTCGGCTTGTGCAGAAGCAACGCGTTTCGCGAGAAGCACCGGGGCCCGTTACCGGCGATGCCGTCCGTCCATCGCCTCAGGGAGTCGGCGAAACCGAAGGACATCCTGCAGGACGAACGCCACACGCGCCTTCGCGGGATGTGTGCTGGTTTCTCCCGGCGGTTGACCGGGTCCTGAAAACTGCCCTGCCAGCGATTGTTCAAGCCAACTCGATCAAACCAATGGCAATCGTCTGGCCAGTATTCCGACCATCGGCTTTGCGCTTGTCCGCAGGCCGTCGGATCATTCCGTGCTGCGTTGGAGTGAACCAGTGAGATTGCCGACAGTCCAAATGCCTGGGAGCATGCGATCGTGTCCGGATTACGGTAATGTATTCTTGCTGGTAGCTTTGTCTTCCAGAGTCACCCCGTCACAACCGTCGGTCAGGAGAAGCCATATGAAGTCTGTCTTGCAAGCCTGCAGCACGTTGCTCGCGCTCATGATAGCCATCACATCCGCAGTGGCGGCCGGATTGCCGCAGATCGAAGTGTGGAAGGACCCGAACTGCGGTTGCTGTAGCAAATGGATCGCACATCTGGAGCAAGCAGGCTTTTCCGTCGTCGGCCACGACACGGCCCGGGTTTCCGCAGTTCGCGAGAAACTCGGCATGCCGCAGCGCTACGGCGCCTGCCATACCGCGTGGGTTGATGGTTACGTGATCGAGGGACACGTCCCTGCCAACGACATCATACGTCTGCTCAACGAGCGGCCGGAAGGCACCGGCCTCGCGGTGCCGGGCATGCCGGCTGGCTCACCCGGCATGGAAGCATCCTATAGCGAGCCGTATCAGACGCTGCTGATCAATGGCGCCGGCAAATCCTCTGTCTTCGCGGAACACTGAAGAAAAGCGCGTCAAACCGAAAACCACTGCAAACCATGTATTCGAAATCTTCTATTCTTTTGCCCGCATCGACGTCGCGCCGGACTTTTGTCAAGGGGCTGGCTGCCGGTGGTGCACTTGCATCCATGATGCCGTGCCAGTGTATGGACGTGGTTTCGCGCAGCCGGTTGGTGACTCGCAGTGTCACTGTATCG
>LJTS01000042.1 GCA_001304425.1 Betaproteobacteria bacterium SG8_40 | reverse complement strand
GCTCTTCGTAGACCCGCTTCAGTTCCTCTTCGGAAACCTTCACGGATGCCGCCGCAACTTCCGGCGTCAACACGATGTACTCGACTTTCGCGCGCTCGGGGATCTGGAACAATGCCCTGTTCTCATCAAAGTACTTGCGCGCTTCTTCTTCGCCAACTTCGACTTTGGCCCGAAAGTCTGCCGGGGACATCACCAGCTGGCTCACCTCCCGTTCCTGCCCGCGTATGCGAACCAGCCGCTCCACGACAGTTTCGGGCATGAACGCCGACCCCGCCACTGATTCGCGGATTCGGGACAACAGAATTTCCTGTTCAATCTGATTTTCGAAGCTCGCCGGAGTGAGATTTTGCGCTCGCAGCAACTGCTCGTAACGGTCCACTGAAAACTTGCCGTCCTGACCATAGAATGCCTGAACTCCCATGATCTCGTTACGCAGCTCTTCGGTCGATACGGACATGCCGGAGGCGCCGGCATAACCGAGCAGCAATCGGCGCTGAATGAGATCTTCCAGCACCGCGCGCCTGAATTCCGGCGAGTTCAGGTACTCGGTCATTTGCTGGTTCTGCTGCTGAGCCTGCTGGCGAACCATGTCCTGGGCCTCGCGCAGACTCCGGGCAAACTCCTGCTCCGATATCGGCGTATCGCCGATCTTTGCCACCTCGTTGACGCCACCGCCGCCCCGGAAATACGAATCGACCCCGAAAAATGCAAAGGTCAGAATGATCAATCCGAGGACGATATAGACGAGAAGTCTGTTTTTGGTTACCAAATCGAACATCGTTTCACCCAATCGAAATAGGTTCTTCCGGCAGCGAAGCAACGGCAACAAAAAAGGCGAACTCTCGTTCGCCTTCTCTGGGTCTGGCGGAGTGGACGGGACTCGAACCCGCGACCCCCGGCGTGACAGGCCGGTATTCTAACCAACTGAACTACCACTCCTGAATACTCTGGTGGGTGCTGAGAGGCTCGAACTCCCGACATTCGCCTTGTAAGGGCGACGCTCTACCAACTGAGCTAAGCACCCGATGGCGCTTTCGGGAGTTGCACTGCGTGTCTGTCACGCGGGCAACCCATCTCCGCTTTCCGGGGCCGCCTGGTACCCCAAAAATCGGAAAGCGCGCTAGTTTACTGCATCCTTCAGCGCTTTGCCAGCACGGAACTTGGGCACCCTGGAGGCCTTGATTTCGATAGTGGCACCGGTACGAGGATTGCGGCCACTGCGCGCGGCCCGCTCTCCCACATAGAAAGTTCCAAAACCGACCAGCGTGACCATGCCACCCTGTTTGAGAGATGAAGTAATCGCAGCTACGGTTCCGTCGAGTGCACGTTCGGCAGCCGCTTTGGAGATGTCAGCTGCTTGCGCAATGGACTCGATCAATTCGGATTTATTCACGCAGGTCCCCTTTCGTTATTTCGTTAGCGGGAGAAAAAAGAAGTTGGCGAGTGGGAAATGGAGGGTATTCACTTTTTTGTTTTCCCTCTCTGCTTATATAACAATTCGAAATTCACAGTGTCAAGTGAAGTCATGAGTGAAACAAAAGGCAGCGCCTAAGCGCTGCCTTTGTAATCATATACTGCCTTGGGATGCTATGTCAGTGTTTGATCTGGCTGGTTGCGTCAGGCGACGGCTCTATCGCCGGAATAGCCACCGCCTCCTCTTCCTTTAATGGCTCAGGCCGACTCACCAGAGCCATTTCCAGCACTTGATCAACCCACTTGACCGGATGAATGTCCAGCCGATTCTTGATGTTATCGGGTATCTCGACCAAATCCTTGGTGTTTTCCTCCGGGATGAGCACGGTCTTGATGCCACCGCGATGTGCCGCCAGCAATTTCTCCTTGAGTCCGCCAATCGCAAGAACTTCTCCGCGCAGCGTGATCTCGCCCGTCATGGCAACGTCCGCGCGCACCGGTATCTTCGTCAACGCCGACACCAGCGCCGTAGTCATCGCGATGCCGGCCGACGGACCGTCCTTGGGCGTGGCGCCTTCGGGCACGTGAACGTGAATATCACTCTTTTCGAAGGTATCGTCCTTGATGCCGAGCTTCCCGGCTCGGGCACGAACCACTGAACGCGCCGCCTCAACGGACTCCTTCATGACGTCGCCAAGTGATCCGGTCCGCTGGATCACGCCCTTTCCCGGCATGACAATGGCTTCGACCGTGAGCAACTCGCCGCCTACTTCCGTCCATGCCAGTCCAGTCACCTGACCAACCTGGTTTGCTTTTTCCGCGATGCCAAACGTATAGCGACGCACGCCCAGATACTTGTCGAGGCTCCGGGTTGATACCGACACCCTGGTGTTGCGCTTCTTGACGAGCAGCGACTTGACGACCTTGCGACAGATCTTCGAAATCTCGCGTTCGAGCGACCGAACGCCCGCCTCACGTGTGTAATAGCGCACGATATCGCGTACGGCTGCTTCCGATACGACGAGCTCATCTTCCTTCAGACCATTGTTGCGCATCTGCTTTGGCAGCAGGTAACGCATGGCGATATTGACCTTTTCGTCTTCCGTATAACCGGACAGCCGGATTACTTCCATGCGGTCCAGCAACGGGGCCGGAATGTTCATCGTATTCGCGGTGGCCACGAACATCACATCGGACAGGTCGTACTCGACCTCAACGTAGTGATCGACGAATTTGTCGTTTTGCTCCGGATCAAGCACTTCGAGCAATGCGGACGATGGATCTCCGCGGAAATCCATTCCCATCTTGTCGACCTCGTCGAGCAGGAAGAGTGGATTGCGCACACCGACCTTGGTCATGTTCTGCAGGATCTTGCCGGGCATGGACCCGATATAGGTCCGGCGGTGTCCGCGAATCTCCGACTCATCGCGCACGCCACCAAGAGACATGCGCGCGAACTTGCGATTGGTCGCGCGAGCAATCGACTGGCCAAGCGAGGTCTTGCCGACCCCCGGAGGGCCTACCAGGCAAAGGATGGGGGCTTTCAGCTTGTCCACGCGTTGCTGGACAGCGAGGTATTCGACAATTCGCTCCTTGACCTTTTCCAGCCCGTAGTGATCGGCGTCGAGCACCTCTTCTGCCGATTGCAGATCGGTGCTTACCTTGCTTTTCTTCTTCCAGGGCAACCCAACGAGCGTGTCGATAAAGTTCCGAACGACGGTGGCCTCGGCCGACATCGGCGACATCAGGCGCAGTTTCTTCAGTTCGCTCTCGGCTTTCTGCCGGGCTTCCTTTGGCATGTGCGCTGCCTTGATGCGCTTTTCCATCTCCTCCAGATCGGCGCCTTCTTCCATGTCGCCGAGTTCCTTCTGGATCGCCTTCACCTGTTCATTCAGGTAATACTCCCGCTGACTCTTTTCCATCTGCCGTTTGACCCGGCCGCGAATCCGGCGCTCGACCTGCATGATGTCGAGTTCCGCCTCCAAAAGCGACAGCAGATGCTCAAGGCGTTTCTTGACGCCGAACATTTCGAGAACATCCTGCTTTTGCTCGAGCTTGAGCGGCAAATGCGCGGCCACAGTGTCGGCGAGCCGGCCGGCCTCATCGATACCCGACAGCGAGGTCAGGATTTCGGGAGGAATCTTCTTGTTCAGCTTCACGTACTGATCGAACTGCGAGAGCATTGCCCGCCGCATTGCTTCAACTTCATTGTTCTCGCCGTCATCGGATGAAATGGCCATCGTCTCACTGACGTAATGGCTTTTCTCGTCGGTGATCGAGACAATCTCGGCACGCTGCACGCCTTCGACGAGGACCTTTACCGTCCCGTCCGGCAATTTGAGCATCTGCAAGATATTGGCAATGCTGCCAATGCGGTAGAGATCTTCCGGCCCGGGTTCGTCCTTAGCGGCCGACTTTTGCGCAACCAGCATGATGTGTTTGCCGGCCTCCATCGCTACTTCAAGTGCCTTGATCGACTTGGGCCGGCCAACGAAAAGCGGGATCACCATGTGCGGAAACACCACCACATCCCGTAGCGGGAGAAGCGGGTAGGTCACCGCCGGTTCGTGGGATTCATAGATTTCGGTCATTGGACACCCAGTAGCAAAGCCAAATTAGAAAGGTTGGGGGCGCACTCGCGAAATTCAAGCACCCCCCCCTGATCCAGCCACTTTCGGCCGGTCGGAATAAATCAATATCGGTTTGGCGTCTCCTTTGATCATTCCCTCGTCCACCACCACTTTTTCCACGTTATCCATGGACGGCAGGTCGTACATCACGTCAAGCAAGGCATGCTCCATGATCGAGCGCAGGCCCCGGGCTCCGGTCTTGCGGGCCAGCGCCTTGCCCGAAATGGCATGCAGCGCTTCCGGGCGCATCTCCAACTCCACGCCCTCCATCGCAAACATCTTCTTGTATTGCTTGAGCAGGGCGTTCTTGGGCTGGGTGAGGATTTCGATGAGCGCTTCCTCGTTAAGTTCATCGAGAGTGGCCACGACCGGGAGCCTGCCGACGAATTCCGGAATCAGCCCGTACTTGATCAAATCCTCCGGCTCGACCTCACGCAGCACGACGCCAATGTCCTTGGCGTTGTCCTTGCTGCGGACTTCGGCACCAAACCCGATGCCGCTCTTCTCGGAGCGCTGCCGGATGACCTTGTCGAGTCCGTCGAATGCGCCGCCACATACAAACAGGATGTTGGTGGTATCGACCTGAACGAACTCCTGGTTGGGATGCTTGCGCCCGCCCTGCGGCGGCACCGAGGCAATCGTGCCTTCGATCAGCTTGAGCAACGCTTGCTGGACGCCCTCCCCGGATACATCGCGGGTGATCGACGGGTTGTCGGACTTGCGCGATACCTTGTCAATTTCATCAATGTAAACAATGCCCCGTTGCGCTTTTTCGATGTCGTAGTCGCATTTCTGGAGCAGTTTCTGGATGATATTTTCAACGTCCTCGCCGACGTAACCGGCTTCGGTCAGCGTCGTTGCATCTGCCATCACGAAGGGCACGTTCAACAGGCGCGCCAGTGTCTGGGCCAGCAAGGTCTTGCCCGACCCTGTCGGGCCGATGAGCAGGATGTTGGATTTCGACAGCTCGATGTCGTCCTTTTTCTGCCCGGTCTTGAGCCGCTTGTAATGGTTGTACACGGCAACTGACAGGATTCGCTTGGCGGTCGACTGGCCAATGACGTACTGGTCAAGGATTTCGCGAATTTCATGGGGTACCGGCAGATCGGACTTTACCCCCTTGCCCGAAATGTCGACCTGGCTCTCTTCACGAATAATGTCATTACACAGCTCAATGCACTCATCGCAGATGAACACCGACGGGCCGGCAATCAGCTTACGAACTTCGTGCTGGCTCTTACCGCAGAAAGAGCAATACAGCAGTTTCTCACCACCCGGTTTGTCAGACATGGATGCCATCAGTTGTCAGTTCCGCTTTCTGTACATGTTACAAACTTCGAAAACGCTACCGGCTCCAAAGCGAAATCCGGTCCTTCCCGCGCACCGGACTTCATCTCCGGGAACCCTGGCCATCACGCTGACTGGCCCGCAGTAGCCCGACTGACCAGAACCTGGTCGATCAACCCGTACTTTACAGCCTCTTCAGCACTTAGGAAATTGTCACGATCAGTATCTCTCTGAATCGTTGCAACATCCTGGCCGGTATGCTGGGAAAGCAGCTGGTTCAACCGCTCCCGCAGGTAGAGAATTTCGCGGGCGTGAATCTCGATATCCGACGCCTGTCCCTGGAATCCGCCCATTGGCTGATGAATCATCACCCGGGAATTCGGCAATGCGAAACGCTTCTTTTTCGCACCTGCGCCGAGCAAAAATGCGCCCATGCTGGCGGCCTGACCGACACACAGGGTGCTCACATCCGGCTTGATGAACTGCATGGTGTCGTAAATCGCCAGACCGGCAGAAACGGACCCGCCCGGAGAATTGATGTAGAAGGAAATGTCCTTTTCCGGGTTCTCTGACTCGAGAAACAGCATTTGAGCGACGATCAGGTTGGCGCTGACCTCGTTTACCGGTCCCACCAGAAAAACGACACGTTCCTTGAGCAGTCGCGAGTAAATGTCGTAAGCGCGCTCGCCCCTGCCGCTGTGTTCGATGACCATCGGGACCAGCCCGAGGGCGCGGGGGTCGTTCAACCCGTCTTGCATCCAGTTCATTGCGCGCTCCCCATCAGGTCGTCGAATGCCATCGGCTTGTCTTCGACCTTTGCCTGCTCGACCACCCATTTGACGAGGTTCGACTCCAGCACCACCGACTCGATCTCGCGTAAACGGTCAGGTGACTGGTAGTACCAGCGCCGGACCTCATCCGGCTGCTCGTACGCCTTGGCCTGTTCCTCGACTACCTCCTTGACCTGCTCCGGCTTGGCGCTCAATCCGTGCTGGCTCACCACCTCGGAAACGATCAAACCGAGCCGTACGCGCCGAGTCGCCTCCTCACTAAACGCTTCACGCGGCAGCGGGGTGTTCTCGGTATTGACGCCACGTGACCGCAGGTTCTGTTTCATCTGCTCCATCAGCCGTTCGATTTCCTGGTCAACCAGCGACTGCGGAACCTCGAGCTTCGCAGTGTCCAGAAGGGTCTTCATCACCCTGTCCTTGAGTTGTGCGTCAGTGCGGCGCTTCACTTCGCGTTGCAGATTGTCACGAACCTCGGAGCGCATCTTCTCGAGATCGCCGTCCGCCACCCCGAGGCTCTTGGCAAACTCGGCATCGATCTCCGGTAGCCGTGCCTGAAGAACCTCATGCACCGTAATCTCGAACTGTGCCTCTTTCCCAGCGACTTCCTTGCCGTGATAGTCGTCGGGGAATTTCATTCCAAAGGTTCGCGTTTCACCGGCGCTGAGACCGATCACATTCGACTCGAAGTCGGGAAGCAGCCTGCCTTCGCCAAGCTGAACAACGGTGCCTTCCGCCGCGCCGCCATCGAATGCCTCGCCGTCGATGGTCCCCTTGTAATCGATCTTCACCTGATCGCCGGATGCAGCAGCCCGCGCTACCGGCTCGAAAACCGCTCTTTGTTTGCGCAGCACCTCCAGCGTCTTGTCGACCTCGGCGTCGCCCACCTCGACGGCCGGCTTCTCGACCACGGCGTCGGACAAGTCCCCCAAGGTCACTTCCGGATAGACCTCGAAGGTTGCCGTGTATTCGAATTTGCCGTTCGTATCGCCAGCAGACTGAACCTCGATTTTGGGCAAACCGGCCACGCGCAGCTTTTGTTCACGCACGGCATCGCCAAAACTCTTCTGAATGGTGTCCCCGAGGACCTCCTGGCGAACCTGCCCCCCGTATTGCTGCTCGACAATCTTTACCGGGACCTTGCCGGGCCGGAAGCCGTGAATCTTGACGGTTCGTGACAGGCGTTTGAGGCGATTTGCCACCTCCGTGTCCACATCCTGCATCGGCAGCGTAATGGAGAGACGGCGTTCAAGGGAACTGAGTGTTTCTAGATTTGTTTGCATCGATTCTCAAGCTTTCGGAACAGGGCGCGCTGCCCGTCAGGTATTGCGATCCTGCGTGTGTTATCGGATACCGGGTTGCCTGGCTTGCGTCGGGCACACCGGGCTAACTCAAACTCGGGCAACGCGGACGCCGAGGTAGTTCAAAACCGCGTCTTCAAATACCACGGCAAGCACCCAGTCGTTGTATTTCGCTGCAGCGAGGTGGCCGCTTGAATACGAAACTGGTGCGAAAGGAGAGACTCGAACTCTCACGCCTCGCGGCGCCAGAACCTAAATCTGGTGCGTCTACCAATTCCGCCACTTTCGCGACTGCGGCATTTTAATATAATCCCCCCCTGCACCGCCACTTGGGCCGCACACCTGGCGCCTCCCGCCTTTTTTCAACCTGTTGTTTTTTCAAGGTTTAATTTACCCTCCCCCTGAGCGATGGGTATCGATCACTACGAGAATTTTCCGGTAGCGTCAGTTTTGTTGCCAAAACGGCTGCGCCGACCGATCGAACTGATCTACAGGTTTGCGCGAACAGCCGATGATTTTGCCGATGAGGGCGACGACCCACCTGCAAAGAGGCTGGAGAATCTCGAGCGATATCGACAGCAGCTCGATGTCATCGAACAGGACGGCACAACGCTGTCCCCGCTGTTCAGCGACCTAAAGCCGGTCATCCGGCAGTACAGCCTGCCGATCAACCTGTTTCGCGACCTGTTGTCGGCTTTTTCCCAGGATGTGGTGAAGCAGCGCTACGCCGACTTTTCCGAAGTGCTCGACTATTGCCGCCGCTCAGCCAACCCGGTCGGCCGGCTGTTACTGCATCTGTATGACGCGGTGAACGCAACCAATCTGGATTATTCGGATAACATCTGCACCAGTTTGCAATTGATCAATTTCCTTCAGGACATCGAGCCGGATTACCGCAGAAACCGCGTCTACATGCCAAACGACGAAATGCGACGGTTCGGCATCAGCGAATCCCGGATTGCAGCCGGAGACACATCGGGAAACTGGCCGGCATTCATGGCCTTCCAGGTCAAGCGCGCCAGCGACATGCTCAATTCGGGCGCTCCGCTTGGTTCCGTGCTGCCGGGTCGCATCGGCCTGGAATTGCGGACCATCGTCTGCGGCGGGGCGCGCATTCTCGAGAAACTCCACGCCAGCCGCGGAGATGTCTTTCGCCAGCGACCGGTGTTGCGATCATCTGACTGGGCGATCATGCTCTACCGCTCCATCTTTTTCCGCAGATGACCCCCGAACAATACTGTCAGGACAAGGCAGCGAAGAGCGGCTCAAGTTTCTATTACAGTTTCCTGTTTCTGCCGCCCGAGCAACGCCGCGCGATCACCGCCCTCTACGCGTTCTGCCGTGAAGTGGACGATATCGTCGATGAAAGCACCAACGCCGACCTCGCGCGCACCAAACTGGCCTGGTGGCGTACCGAAATTGGCGAACTGTTCCATGGCACTGCGCAGCACCCGGTTACACGCGCGCTGGCGCCCGCGACAACGAAGTTCGCTCTTCCTGAATCGAGGTTCCACGAAATTATCGACGGCATGGAGATGGACCTCGATCAGAACCGTTACGCGAATTTCGATGAACTCAAAGTCTATTGCCACCGGGTTGCCGGAGTCGTCGGGCTGATGGCGGCCGATATCTTCGGACGCACCCGGGAAACGACTCTCGAATACGCGGAGAACCTCGGAACGGCATTCCAGCTGACGAACATCATTCGCGATGTCGGCGAGGATGCGCGCCGCAACCGCATCTACATTCCACTCGAAGACCTGCAGAGATTCCAGGTCGACCCCGATGACATTCTGCACGGACGCTCGTCGGACCAGTTCACGGCACTCATCCGCTTTCAGATTGACCGCGCGCGGGAATTCTATGTACGTGCATTCGCCGCGCTGCCCGACGCAGATCGCCGGTCGCAACGGCCGGGACTTGTGATGGCAGGGATTTACCGGGCGCTGCTGAGCGACATCGAGGCAAAACGCATCGATGTTCTGACCACGCGCGCCAGCATGACGCCGATACGCAAGCTGTGGATCGCCTGGCGCACCTGGCTCGGGGCGTGACGAACACAGCTGCTCCGGCAACACGTGTTGGCATCGTCGGCGGAGGCTGGGCCGGCATGTCGGCCGCCGTTGAACTGGCATCGCGAAACATCCCGGTTTCGGTTTTCGAAGCGGCGAACACGCTGGGGGGGCGGGCGCGGCGCGTGGAGACCAACGGAATCGCTCTCGACAACGGGTTGCATATCCTTGTCGGAGCCTATGGCGAGACTCTGCGAATCATTCGCACCGTCAGCGGTCCGGATGAATCCGCTCACTTGCTGCGCTTGCCGCTGCAACTGAGAGTCGAACCGGATTTCCGGATGCGTGCGCCTCGCCTGCCGCGCCCCTTGCACGTCGCCGCCGCGCTCGCCTTCGCTCGCGGGCTGGACTTCCCGGCGAAGCTGGCGGCGGTTCGTTTCATGCAAACCATGAAGGCGCGTGATTTTCATTGTGACGCCGGCCTTACCGTAACCAGGCTCCTGACGCAGCAGTGTCAGACGGACAAACTCGTCGACGTCTTGTGGAATCCGCTTTGCATCGCGGCCCTCAATACGCCCCCGGACAAGGCCGATGCACAGACCTTCCTGAACGTATTGCGCGATTCGCTCGCCGGTCCCCGCGACGCGAGTGATCTATTGTTGCCACGAACGGACTTCAGCGCGCTGTTTCCCGAACCCGCTGCCGAATACGTGCGGCGTCGCGGCGGTGAGGTTCAGACAGGACAAACCGTCACCGCCTTGCGCGTGCTCGACGGCGGTTTCGAACTGACCACGTCATCAGCCCGGCGTTATTCGCACGTAATTCTCGCAGTCGGCCCGCACCGACTCGCCAGGCTCGTGGAGGACATTCCGCAACTCGAACCACAGGTAGGCCTGGTTAACCAATTCGAGTACCAGCCCATTTATTCTGTCTTCCTCCAGTATCCGCGCCACGTCGCTCTCCCGGAAGCGATGATCGGCATGCGCGACAGCGTGGTACAGTGGGTCTTCGACCGTGGACGTTTATGTAATCAGCCGGGGATGCTGGGCGTGGTGATCAGCGCATCGGGCAGCCATCAGAAGCTCGGCCGGGAAGAGTTGGCGCAACGGGTTCACGAGGAGCTTGCTCAAAATTTTTCCCTGCCGCGGCCCGATTGGCATCAGGTGATTGCGGAGAAGCGTGCGACTTTTTCTGCAGTTCCGGGCCTGCTGCGCCCTTCCAACCTCACCGCGGTGCCGGGTCTGTTACTCGCGGGTGACTACACTGCAGGTCCCTACCCCGCGACACTCGAGGCAGCCGTTCGCAGCGGGTTAACTTGCGCCCGGAACATAGTGAGTGATCGTGATTGACCCTTTGCGATATCAACCGCCCGCGGACCTGCTCGCCGGGCGCGTCATTCTGGTGACCGGTGCCAGCCGCGGACTGGGGCATGCTGTCGCATTGGCTTGTGCCCGGCACGGAGCGACGGTTGTTCTCAACGCCCGCAACCTCGCCCGGCTGGAAGCCGCCTATGACGAGATCGTGCGTGCCGGGCTGGCCGAGCCAGCGTTATTGCCACTGGATCTGGACACTGCGGGTTGGCGCGAGTACGCCCACGCGGCGAGTTTGATTGAAAAACAATTAGGGCGGCTCGACGGAATCGCCCACTGTGCGTCGCACCTGGAAAAGCTTTCCGCGCTGGAGACGCAGTCGATCGACGAATGGCAGCGCATGCTGAGGGTAAACCTGATCGCCCCGTTTGCGATCAACCAGGTTTGTTCGCGGCTGTTACGCGAGTCACCCGACGCTTCCGTCGTGGTGACGTCCGAGACGCACGCGTCGGCACCGGCGGCATTCTGGGGCGGCTACGCAGTATCCAAAGCCGGACTTGAGACTCTGGCCAGGATCCAGAGCGACGAATGGTCCGGTGCTGAGAACCTTCGCATCAACACCGTGGTGCCGGGGCCGATCAATTCGCCGCTGCGCGGCAAGACGCACCCCGGGGAAAACGCTGATGCGCTGCCCTCGCCCGGGAGGCTAGCGCCCTTGTACCTTTATCTGATCGGTTCCGACAGCCGCGGGATCAACGGACGGACTTTCTACGCTCAGCCCTGAATCGTTTCCCGCATCCAGTCAGGCATGGGTCTCGAGCGGCCCGCCCCGATGTCTATCCACACCAGCTTGGCCTCCGCTTCCGCAAAGCGCTCGTTGTGATCCTTCGCGTTGTAGAGTTCGTGCCACATTGAAAAGCTGCTGTGGCCGGGGTTGCCGATGTATGAGGTGATTTCGAGTTCAACCGGATAAACGGCGGGCTTGAGGTATTTGCAGGTTATCGTGCCCAGGATTGGCCCCTCGGAGCCGATCCTGTATTCGATGGGGAGAGTCCCGAACCAGGCAATCCGCACCTCCTCGAAATAGCGAAGGTAGGAGACGTTGTTCATGTGCCCGAGCGCATCCATTTCGCCCCACCGCATGCGCATGCGATCGGTGCGAACCAGTTTTCGTCGTTCTGTCATATGCCGTTCCAGTAGTCAGCGACGCCGTAGCGTGCGTCCGCCAAGATCATGTTCTGCAGATGCTTCGCCAATGGCTATATCATTACATTTCCGGGTGCGCATTCTAACAGCCACATCCGGCCAACAAGGAGACGACATTGGCAGACCGAGAGTCGATGGAATACGACGTAGTGATCGTTGGTGCCGGGCCGGCAGGTCTGGCATGCGCAATACGCCTCAAACAACTTGCCGGTGAAAACAACGCGGACCTGTCCGTATGTGTCGTTGAAAAAGGCTCGGAGGTCGGCGCGCATATTCTCTCCGGTGCGGTGATCGAACCGCGCGCGCTCGAGGAACTGTTCCCCAACTGGCAAGATCTCGACGCG
>LJTS01000041.1 GCA_001304425.1 Betaproteobacteria bacterium SG8_40 | reverse complement strand
ACCGTCAAAGAAACGGAACAGGGGATCGGCGATTTCGTGGCCAAGATGCGTCATGAAATAGCCGAACAGAATCGCGAAAAAGATCAGGCCGAGCATCTGGCCCTCGGCCGCCGCCAGAACAATGTTGGCCGGCACCATGCGGATGAAGATCTCGGCAACGTCGCCGGTGCCCTTGCCTTCAACGCGGGACTGGATGTCCTCGATCGGAGTATCGAGGGCGAGGATTTCCCGGGCAGGCTCGCCGTCCACGTAACCGGGTGCGATCGCGTTGATGAAAAGCAAGCCAACCAGAATCGCCGTAAACGTCGTCACCGCGTAGAACAGCAGCGTGCGCGTGCCCAGAGAACCGATATTGCCGCCCGAACCGATGCCTGCGACCCCGACGACAATCGATGAGAATATCAACGGCACGATGATCATCTTCAGCGCATTGAGGAAGATCTCTCCGACGTACTGGAACATCGAAACGAAGCTCACACCCAGCAGCGAAGGCGTGACGGTGTCGGTGGTGTAATGCTTGACGATCGAGCCGACCACGCCGGCGAGTACGATTGCAATCAGTATCTGCCAGTGCAGTGCGGGTTTGCGCATGATGAACGGTCAGTCTTCCGTATCGGCCAGTTTGAGAAAATCGTCGATCAAGCCGTCCGGCGCATTGATCACGTGCTCCGGCCCGGGAAACTTTCCGGAACGCACGTCTTCGGCAAACTCCCGGAACCCGGCGACGCGCTCGGCCTGCATCTGTTCTTTCAGCTTGTAGATGTTGCGATACTGTTTTGAATGCCGGGGATACGGCGGCGGGTTGTTGCCGAGAATGTCTTCGGCAAACAGGAACTGGATGTCGCCACCGCCACCGCCGCCGATCGATGACGTAAGCAGACTGGTGCGCTTGCTGATTTCCACCAGCAACGGCGCCGGAATCACTTCGACTTCAACGGCCCAGGCGCCGGCGTCTTCCAGCGTCTTGATCTCCCGGTAAACCCACAATGCTTCTTCGATGGTTTTGCCGACGGCACGCAACCCCCCGGTCCAGGTGCTCTTGCGCGGCACCAGCCCGGCGTGGCCCTGCACCGGCACGCCCGCTTCTGCCGCTGCACTGATAAAACGCGGCGACCACTGGCACATGATGGCGTCGGCGCCAAGCTCCATTGCCTTGTAGGCAAGGCGCACCGCCTCGGTTTCGCTTGCCGCCGCGACCAGCGGCACCGAGAAGGACATGAAGGTGTGCGGCGCGGCATCGCGCACCGCCTTGGCGAGTTGCGGCTGCGCCGGATCGAAGCGCACTTTCATGGTGTCGATGCCCGCTTCTTCTGCCGCTGCCGCCTCTTCGGGAGAGAACGGCAATGTCTCGACCAGCACACGTTTTCCTTTCTGGTCGCGCAAATCCTTTATGGTGTAGTTACGGGTGCCGTAGGCACCCCCCAGCGTCATGATGCGCGTCAGGCCGCGCTTCTTCGCATCACGCGGCGGAATGCCGCCGTCACCCGTTGCGTGGCTCGCCATTCGTTGCTCCTCCTCAGATTGTCCGTTCTTGTTGTATTTCGCGTTCGCGAAAAGAGCCGAACCGTCATGCGCCGGTCGCCAGCCCGATTGAGGACAATCTATCGGCGTACCCGCGACTCGTCAATCAACCGTCGTCTCCGGGTACTGGCCCAGTTGGCCGATTTCGCCAGCTCTGTTGCAGGTAGTCGCAGGGAACCAGCGCCAGCCTGGTTCAGAAAGACAAAGGCTCGCGGCCCGCTTTGACCCGCAACCAGTTGATGCTGCTCAACACCCGGGGAAGGTGCAGGAACCGCATTTCCAGCTTTCGTTTGCCGGGGAAATTCAGCAGCGCGAGACCCGCGATCATGGTCAGCAGCCCCTGGCCGGGCAGAAAAACCATCAGCAGACCGGCGACGAACAACAGCGCGCCAAGCGCGTTCTTAACCAGCAGAAAAACCGCGCGCAGCAGCGGTTTGCCCCCGAACACATGACGTGAATTGCTCTCGGCATAGAAATCAGCCGGCAATATGACAATCAGGTAAGGGACGAGAAGGGCCGAGATCACCAACGTGGCGATCGATGTGAGCGCAAACGCCCACAGCAGGTTCTCGTGTCGCGTCCACAAATCCAGCAAGACGTCGGGCAGCATCAGGTTCTGCAAGTCTGTATAGCGGGTTCAGGGGAACAAGGCGCGCGGTCGCGTCACGGCAGGCGCTGGCATCAGGAGTACAGCAGAAAACGCTCGCGCTCCTTGCGCCACGCCTGCTCATCGGCACCGGCGAGCGCCTCGAGATCGGCAACACCCGCGTCCGGATCGTCGACCCAATGTCGCAGCAGCTCACTTCCGTTGATCAGGTCGATCGCCAGACGTTGGCGTTCGTATTCGTAGGCGAAGTCGCGCCACAGATCGTAGTCCGGATGCAGGCGGCGCAAGGCCTTGAACGCCAGCGCCTGCAGGCGCCAGGGGCGAAACGCTTCGTGGTCGTAATAGGCGCTGTCCTCGACGTGGATCTGCACGCCCGCGCACAGTTTGCCGGCGTGCTTGTGAAAGGTCGGCTCGAACCAGCAGGGACGCAGCGCACACCCCCGCATCCATTGCGGCGCGAGCGCACGCATCTCGGCCAGCAGTCTCGCTGTGTCCAGCTCCGGCGCGCCGAACAACTCCAGCGGCCGGGTCGTGCCGCGGCCTTCGGACAAGGTCGCGCCTTCGAGCATGACCGTGCCGGGGTAACAACGCGCCATCGACAGATTGGGCGCGTTCGGGCTGGGATTGACCCAGGTACGCTGCTCTACCGGCCAGCCGAAACCGGGCGATTGCCCGGGCTGCCAACCGCGCATTTCGACAACCTGCAAATCCACTTCGAGACTCAGTGTTGCCACGAACCAGCGCGCCAGCTCTCCCAGCGTCAGGCCATGGCGCATCGGCAGCGCGCCGGCGCCGACGAAGCTTTCCCAACCCTCGCGCAGCGTCAGCCCCTCAACCGGCCGGCCGGCAGGGTTGGGGCGATCGAGCACCCACACGCTTTTGCCACCGAGGGCGGCTTCTTCGAGCACGTAGCGCAATGTCGTAATGAAGGTGTAGATGCGGCAGCCAAGATCCTGCAGATCGATCAGCAGCACATCGAAGCTGTCCATCATCGCCGCCGTGGGCCGGCGCACTTTGCCATACAGGCTGAACACCGGGATACCGTGCTGCGGGTCGGAGTAATCCGGCGATTCGATCATGTTGTCCTGCTTGTCGCCGCGCAGGCCGTGTTGTGGACCGAACGCTGCCGTCACATTGACATCGGGCAGTGCCGCCAGCGCATCGAGGGCATGCGTCAGCTCGCGCGTGACCGACGCCGGGTGCGCCAACAAGCCCACCCGCCTGCCCGCCAGCGGTTTGCGCAACGACTCCTCTGCCAGCAATCGATCCAGTCCGAATTGCATTCCTTGACCTTCGTTTGTTCGTCAGCCGCCATTATCCGGCAGCGTGGCGACAAAACCATCCGGGTGATGAAAATCCGGCTTGTCCGCCGGGTGCGCGAGCGCCCAGTAATCGAGCCGGCCATCGGCATGTTCGATGACGGCAGCGACCGCGAGGCGATTCCGCCCGCCACCTTGTTTGCCTGCCAGCGTCTGCAATCCGACGCTGGCCTCGAGCACGAGACTGTCCGCCGTAACATTGGCCCGGATGTCTGGCGTGCTGTCCATCGGCAACCCCTTCATTGCGTGACGATAACCGTCGAACCGGTAGGCCGCCCATTGCGTCGAGGGAGAGAAATTGAACTCGTCATAACTGCCGTCTGCCCGCATGACGAAGGCTTCGAAACAGGTGTGCTGCCACAAGCCGTCCCGGCGTTCCGCTTCGGCCGGCTCCGGAACGCGCAACGCGCCAACCGCTCCAAGCACGCGAAAACAGAACTGGTACCGGCCTTCCTGCTCCAGGCGAATGCCGGCCGTTACCGCGAAGGCGTCGCCGCCGCGACTTTCACGCCAGGGTTTGAGTATCAGTGACTGCATGGCAGGAACCAGTCCGGGTTTGCTTTCATCAGTGCGCCGCCCGATGGCATCATGTCATTAAACCGCACGTCCCGTTAACACCTGACACTGGCAAACCGATTGAAACATTCCGTAAGCCGAACCACGCTGGAGCGCGACGGCATTCGCGCGGCCGTGCGCAATGCCGGCCACGGCAGCTTGCTGCGCTCGGACGCGGAACTGGAACACTCCCTGAGCGAATCACTGGCGCAACGCAACTGCGAAGGGCCGGTATGGGTGTTCGGCTATGGCTCGCTGATCTGGAACCCGCTGATGCGATTTGCCGAGCGGCGGCTGGCGAAAGTGCGCGGCTATCATCGCGGTTTCTACCTGTGGTCGAAGATCAACCGCGGGTCGCCTGAACGGCCGGGCCTGGTGCTGGCGCTCGATCGCGGCGGATCGTGCGGCGGCGTCGCTTACCGGCTGCATGCCGATCACGTGGCAGAAGAGTTCAAATTGCTGTGGCGCAGGGAAATGATCGCTGCGGCCTATCTGCCACGCTGGGTCGATGCACACACCGATTCCGGTGTCGTCAAGGCCCTCACATTCGTCATTGACCGCAACACCCCCGGCTATACCGGCCGCTTGAGCGACGAGGACATCGTGGCGACGGCAATCGGCGCGCACGGCCACTACGGGTCGTGCGCCGATTACCTGCTGCAGACCGCCACCAGCCTCGAGCAGCACGGCATCTCGGACCAGCGCATGCGCCGTCTCGCGCGGCTGCTGCTGGCGCGCCGTCACCGACATGCCTGAGACTCGCACTCAGACCGCCGATGCCGGCGCCGTCCGTTTCCAGGCCAGGCGCAACAACCAGCCGGCGATCGACAGGTTTAACAGGTTCCAGATGATTCCGTGAACGAAAGCGATCTGATAGGAGGCGGTGGCGTCGTAGATCACCCCGGACATCCAGCCGCCAAAGGCCATGCCGAACAGCGACGCCATCATCACGACGCCGACGCGCCGGCCGGCTTCGCGTGGTGAAAAATACTCCCTGACGATAATCGCATAGGAGGGCACGATTCCGCCCTGAAACAGCCCGAACAGCGCGGAGACCAGATACAACGAAACGATACCGTCGAACATCAGGTAAAGGCTCAGCGCGAAGGCCTGCAGGAAGGACCCAAGCATCAGGGTACGCAGTCCGCCAATGTGGTCGGATATCCAACCGAACGTCAGGCGGCTGATGATGCCGCAGGCGAGCAACAGCGACAGCATTTCCGCTCCGCGTGCCGCGCCGTAACCGAGGTCGCTACAGTAAGCAACCAGATGCACCTGCGGCATGGCCATCGCCACGCAACAACTGATCGCCGCAATCGCCAGCAGCATCTGCAACGTTCCGGGCGAAAACCCCAGCGGACGAACCGGCAGTGATCCGCCAAACGCCATCGCCGCTGCCGGCGCCACGCTGGGCGCACGCCGCCGCAGCAACATCGCCAGCGGCAACATGGTGGCGATGCAGAACAGGGCGATGCCAATGTGCGTCTCGCGCCAGCCGGCGAGTTGCACGAAGTGTTGCACGATCGGCGGCCACACCGCCCCGGCGAGGTAATTGCCACTGGCAATAATGCCCACGGCGGCACCGCGCCTTTTCATGAACCACAACGACGTGTCGGCCATCAGCGGCGCGAATGTGGTCGACGTGCCCACACCGATCAGCAGGCCCTGAATCAGGGTGAACTGGTAAATGCCGTCCGCCAGGGAGGACAATGCATAACCAAGGCTGAGCAGGCTTGATCCGAGCACCACCGGTACGACAATGCCGAAGCGATCGGCCAGCCGGCCCATCATTACCCCGCCCAGCCCGAAACCGATCATCGTCATCGTGTAGGGCAGGGAGGCATCGGCGCGGGCAATGCCGAATTCGCCTTCCACTGCCGGCAGCACCACCACCACCGACCACATGCCCACGCCGCCGATGGTGGACAACAGCACCGTTACGGCCAGTCGCGCCCAGGCGTAGGCCGAATCGATGCCGTGATTTGCGTGCGGGGAGTCAGGTATGGTGCTGTCGGTCGTCATCTTCGTTTCACTGGGCGAGCCGGCGGGGTCGTCCGGGCGCGTACCGACAGCGTAACAGGGAAGTCGCCGAACCCCTTGCGCCGGGGCCGCCGTCAACGAAAGTGTATGCGCCAGGCGAATGCTGGCCGGCGATTTCGTCTGATTCAGGAGAACGCGACCGCAAAACGTCTGTCTCAGTGTAATATTGGGCGACTGTAAAAAGATTCTGCAACAAAGCGCCCTGGCCGGACGGTAAATGGCCAGACAGTACCCGATACAGCGCCATAAGCAGACGCCAACCGGAGGAGACCCGTTGACGCAGACTGCCGTCGGTACGGTTACGACCGAGACCTTCCCCAAGCTGTTGCTTGAGAATGCGCGCGTGCGCGGCGAAAAAGTCGCCGTGCGGGAGAAAGATCTCGGCATCTGGCAAAGCTGGACCTGGAAGGAAAGCGCTGACGAGGTCCGCTGGCTGGCGTGTGGGCTTGCCTCGCGCGGACTGAAACGGGGAATGAACGTCGCCATCATCGGCGACAACCGGCCGCGGCTGTACTGGTCGTTTGGCGCAGCACAAAGCGTCGGCGCCGTGCCGGTGCCGCTCTACCAGGACGCCATCTCGCAGGAAATGCAATACGTCCTGGAAAACGCCGAAATAGAGGTCGCCATCGTCGAGGACCAGGAGCAGGTCGACAAACTGCTCGAACTGCTGCCGCAGTGCCCGCGCCTGAAACTGATCGTTTACGACGATCCGCGCGGCATGCGTCATTACACGCAACCGCAATTGCTTCCCTACAGTGAACTGCGCGACATTGGTCGCGAGTACGACGAGACGCACCCGGACTTCTATCCTGCAGAAGTGAACGAGGGCAAGCCGGACGATGTGTCGGTGATCCTTTACACGTCCGGTACCACCAGCAAGCCGAAAGGTGTTTGCCTGACACACCGCGCCTTTATTGAAGCCTCTCGCGGCGATGTGAGCTTTGATGGTTTCAACGACAGTGATGAAATACTGTCCTATCTGCCAATGGCCTGGGTCGGCGACCATTTGTTCTCCTACAGCCAGGCAATGGTGGCCGGCTTCACGGTCAATTGCCCGGAATCGTCCGAAACGGTGATGACCGACCTACGGGAAATCGGGCCGACGTATTACTTCGCACCGCCCCGTGTTTTTGAGAATCTGCTCACGCAGGTAATGATTCGCATGGAGGACGCGAGCCCATTCAAGCGATGGCTGTTCGATGCGTTCATGGCGGTGGCGAAGCGCTGCGGCCCGGATATCATGGACGGCAAACCGGTGCCGCTGTTCGACCGTGTGCTTTACGCAATAGGCAACGCGCTGATTTACGGGCCGTTGCGCAACAATCTCGGCATGAGCCGTATCCGGGTGGCGTATACCGGCGGCGCGGCGATCGGCCCCGATCTGTATCGTTTCTATCGTTCGCTGGGCATCAACCTGAAACAGCTTTACGGGCAAACCGAGACGGCGGCCTATGTGTGCAAGCAGCCCAATGGCGAATCGAGGCTTGACACAGTCGGCAAGCCATTGCCGGGCGTCGAAATCAAGATTGCCGACAAGGGCGAAATTCTCGTCAAGAGCCCGGGTATGCTCAAGGAGTATTACAAGAGTCCGGACGCCAGTGCCGAGACGCTCACGGCCGATGGTTATTTCAAGACCGGCGACGCGGGCTTTTTCGACAACGACGGCCACCTGAAAATCATCGACCGCGCCAAGGATGTCGGAAAACTCAACGACGGCACCATGTTTGCGCCCCAGTTTCTCGAAAACAAACTGAAGTTCTTTCCGTTCGTAAAGGAAGCGGTCTGTTTTGGCGATGGCCGCGACATGGTTTGCGCTTTTCTCAACATAGAAATGCAGGCCGTCGGTAACTGGGCCGAACGCAACGGATTGCCCTATGCGGGTTATGTCGACCTGGCGCAGAAGGAAGAAGTCTATTCGCTGCTGCGGGAATGCGTCGACAAGGTCAACGAGGATCTCGCGCAGGAAGCCAGCCTTTCGGGTTCGCAGATCCGGCGTTTCCTGATTCTGCACAAGGAGCTGGACGCCGACGATGACGAGCTGACGCGCACCCGCAAGGTGCGGCGCAACTTTGTAGCGGAAAAGTATGAGCCGCTGGTCTCGGCCCTGTTCAGCGGCGCCAGCCACTGCGAAATTGAAACACAGGTCAAGTTCGAAGACGGGCGCAGCGGAGTAATCAGGGCCGACGTCAAAATCCGCGATGTCGAGCTGGCTGCGGCGACCGAGCAGAGAAAGGCCGCGTGATGACGGCGGTGCGATCCCTCGGTGAACCGATCCTGAGCATGGACAGCATTTCGCTGTCTTTCGGTGGCGTCAAGGCATTGACCGACATCAGCCTGCATGTGCGCAAGCACGAAATACTTGCCATCATCGGCCCGAATGGTGCCGGCAAGAGCTCCTTGCTCAACGTCATCAACGGCGTGTACCACCCCAGCAGCGGCAGCGTGACCTACAAGGGTGCTACGCGAAGCCAGATGCGGCCGCACGAAGCGGCCAGCCAGGGGATCGCCCGCACCTTTCAGAACATTGCCCTGTTCAAGGGCATGACGGTGCTGGACAACATCATGACCGGGCGCACCCTGAAGATGCACGCCGGCTTTTTCTGGCAGTGCATCTATGTGGGTAAGGCGCGCGATGAAGAAATCCGGCACCGCCGCAAGGTCGAGGAAATCATAGACTTCCTGCAGATCGAATCGATTCGAAAGACACCGGTCGGGCGCTTGCCTTACGGCTTGCAGAAAAGAGTGGAGCTTGGCCGGGCACTGGCTGCCGAGCCCGAATTACTGCTGCTCGACGAGCCGATGGCGGGCATGAACATCGAAGAAAAAGAGGACATGAGCCGCTTCATTCTCGATATCAACGATGAATTCGGCACAACGATCGTGCTGATCGAACACGACATGGGTGTGGTAATGGATTTGTCTGATCGCGTCGTGGTGCTCGACTACGGCAGAAAGATCGGCGATGGAACGCCGGACGAGATTCGCGGCAATCAGGAAGTGATCGACGCCTATCTGGGCGTTGCACACTGAACCAGGCGCGGCACAACCGGGCGACACAACAAAAGGGAGGCGCTGACACAACATCACCGGGGCTTGACCGGCAGCAGTAACAGGCATTCTTGCGGCGGGTTGATGTTGTGTTTCACCAGATATGGGTTTCTTTATCGAAGTTCTTGTCGGCGGGCTGATGGCGGGCGTGCTGTACTCGCTGGTTGCGCTCGGCTTTGTGCTGATATTCAAGGCCTCGGGAGTGTTCAACTTTGCCCAGGGCGCGATGGTGCTGTTTGCGGCACTGAGTTTTGTGCGACTGCTCGACATCCTCAAAGACACGTTTGCACCCATGCTGCTGTCGCTGGCGATCACCATCGCAATCATGATCGTGCTCGCGATTGCCATCGAGCGGCTGGTGTTACGCCCGCTGGTCAACCAGCCCGGCATCAGCCTGTTCATGGCAACGCTGGGGATCGCCTATTTCCTCGACGGGTTCGGCCAGGCCATCTGGGGCAGTGACATCTACACGCTGGATGTCGGCATCCCCAAGGACCCGGTCCTGCTGTTCGAGTCGGTATTCGAAGGCGGTGTACTGCTGTCGACCGAAGACATGGTGGCCGCGCTCGTTGCCGGCGTACTTGTTGCCGTACTTGCGCTGTTCTTCCAGCGCACCCGGATCGGACGCGCCTTGCGCGCGGTGGCCGACGACCATCAGGCGGCGCAGTCGGTCGGCATTCCGCTGAACTACATCTGGGTCATCGTATGGACCGTCGCCGGCCTTGTCGCGCTGGTAGCCGGCATCATCTGGGGTTCAAAGCTGGGCGTGCAATTCTCGCTGTCGCTGATTGCACTCAAGGCCTTGCCGGTGCTGATACTGGGCGGTTTCGAATCGGTGCTCGGCGCGATTGTCGGCGGACTGATCATCGGGGCCGGCGAAAAGCTCTCCGAAGTGTATCTCGGACCATACATCGGCGGCGGCATCGAAAACTGGTTTGCCTATGTTCTGGCCCTGTTCTTCCTGCTGTTCCGGCCACAGGGCCTGTTCGGCGAAAAGCACATCGATCGGGTATGACCAGCCGTCCCCATATGCGCCATAGCGCTGCGCTAGTGGCAAACATTCATCATCCAGCACGTTAACGCATCATGTTCTATCGCGAAGCAGGACAGTTCAAGACCAGTTACGCCGCTGACCAGGCGGTGTTTCCGATTGCGCAGGACCGGATATTCATCGGCATCTGGCTTCTCATTGGCTTCGTCGCCATTCCGCTACTGTCCAACGAATACCTGTTTCGCGCGATCTTCATTCCGTTTCTGATCATGGCGCTGGCTGCCCTGGGACTGAATCTCCTCGTGGGTTACTGCGGCCAGGTGTCGCTCGGCACCGGTGCGTTCATGGCGGTGGGGGCTTATGCAGCGTACAACTTCTGGATACGCATTCCGGGATTGAATCCACTGATCGCGTTTGCGCTCGCCGGCGGCGTGGCAACGGTGGTCGGCATACTGTTCGGCATACCGAGCTTGCGCATCAAGGGCTTTTATCTGGCGGTGGCAACACTGGCGGCCCAGTTTTTCATCGACTGGGTATTCAGCCGCATCGGATGGTTTACCAATTACACCCCGTCGGGTTCGATCGCCGTTCCGCCGGTCAGCGTGTTCGGTTTCGAATTCGATACGCCGCTGCGGAAATACTTCCTGTGCCTGACCATACTGGTGTTGTTCGCGGTGATTGCAAAGAACCTGGTTCGCGGCCGGATCGGGCGGTCGTGGATGGCAACGCGTGATATGGACGTGGCGGCCGAGATCATCGGCATCCGGCCCATGTATGCAAAGCTCTCGGCCTTTGCCGTGAGCTCTTTCTTTATCGGGGTTGCCGGTGCTTTGTGGGGCTTCATACACCTTGGCTCGTGGGAACCGCTGGCGTTCGATGTCAACCGATCATTCAGTATCTTGTTTATGGTCATTATCGGCGGACTCGGCTCGATACTCGGCGCGTTCCTGGGGGCAGCCTTTATTACGGTGTTGCCGCTGATACTCAATCAGATGCCGCAGTGGCTGGGCATACAGTTGTCGACGGCGATGATTTCGCACATCGAGTTCATGATCTTCGGTGCTTTGATCGTGTTCTTCCTGGCCGTCGAACCGCAGGGCCTGGCTCGCTTGTGGCGCATTGCGAAGGAAAAGTTGCGGTTGTGGCCGTTCCCGTACTGATCGGGACGGAACAGGCTCCGGGCCACAAGGGCGCAAATTCCTGGTCGTTTTTTGAATTTACGAAAACCGGTAGTGTTGCATTGCTGGCGTTGTGTCACTTAGGAGAAGAATCATGCGTACGTTCCCGAAACTCAAGATGCTATTGCTGGGGCTTGTTGCCGCCAGCTCGATCAGCGCGATCCCGGCAGCGCATGCTGCGCCCGAGCAGTTCATTCCCCTGCTGGTTTACCGCAGCGGCCCGTATGCGCCAAACGGCATTCCGTTCGCCAACGGGTTCGTTGACTATTTGAACCTGGTAAACGCGCGCGATGGCGGCGTTAACGGAGTGACGATCACGTTCGAGGAATGCGAGACCGGATACGCCACCGATCGCGGCGTTGAGTGTTACGAGCGCCTCAAGGGCAAGGGGCCGACCGGCGCAACTGCCTTCAACCCGCTGTCGACCGGGATTACTTTCGCTCTGACGGAAAAGGTGGCGGTCGACAAGATTCCGCTCGTCACCATGGGTTACGGCCGCTCGGAGTCGGTCAATGGCTCCGTGTTCCAGTGGAATTTTCCGTTGCTGGGCACTTACTGGACAGCTGCCGACATTCTGGTGCAACACGTCGGCAACCTCAGTGGCGGCCTGAATAAACTCAAGGGCAAGAAGATTGCGCTCGTGTATCACGACTCGCCCTACGGCAAAGAGCCTATCCCCCTGTTGGAGAAGCGCGCTGGCATGCATGGATTCGAACTCATCAAGATTCCGGTAACGCATCCGGGCGTCGAACAGAAAGCCGCGTGGCTCCAGGTTCGCAAGAATCGCCCCGATTACGTGTTCCTGTGGGGCTGGGGAATCATGAACTCCACGGCGATCAAGGAAGCGTCGTCAGTAAGGTACCCGCGTAACAAGATCTTCGGCGTATGGTGGGCCGGGGCGGAGCCCGATGTGATGCCGGCGGGCGAGAATGCCAAGGGCTATAACGCGATTACGCTGCAGCATTCTTCGGGAAAGGCCGCGGTTCACGCCGACATCATCAAGTACGTTTACGGCAAAGGCATCGGCGCGGGGGCGAAGGAAGACGTCGGGCATGTGCTCTACAACCGGGGCATGCTGAACGCGATGCTGATCATCGAAGCGGTGCGCACCGCGCAGGGCAAGTACGGCAAGAAGTCGCTCACCGGAGAGCAGGTGCGCTGGGGCATTGAGAACCTCAACATCAGCGCAGCCCGCGTCAAGGAGCTCGGGCTCGGCGACATGATGCAGCCGCTCACGGTCACTTGCAGCGATCACGAAGGTTCGCGAAGGGCACGCATCCACCAGTGGACCGGCAGCGAGTGGAAATTCGTTTCGGACTGGATCGAA
>LJTS01000040.1 GCA_001304425.1 Betaproteobacteria bacterium SG8_40 | reverse complement strand
CGAATTCGCCCAGTGTGATCGCGGAGGTCTCCAGGGTGCGCACCGATCCGCTGCCGATCAGTATGTCGGCCTGGATGCCGCTGGTGGGCACGCAGACCAGATGCAGGTCGCGCACGCCACGGCGCACCAGCTCGCGTGTCGCCTGCATCGCCACGCCGGACGAATCCTTCGGAATGGCGAGTTTTGCGCCGTCCTGGATAACTTCGGTAAGCTCGGCAACGGGAACGAAAACCCTGTTTTTCATGCAGCAACTCCCCTGTATGTCTCAGTTGCGCGTCGGATACACGCAGAATGCTGTCGAACAGTTTATCGGACCAATTATCCGGTGCAATGGCCGCCGGCGTCCAATACTGCACTTGCGAAACCCTCTGCTTTGCGAGACCCGTGTTTTGAGATCCGCGTTGCGAGACAGGAGGCGCTTTACCCCGCGCCCGCATGACACCCGAACGAGTGCGGCGGTGATGCCCTGCTGGGCGGCGCGACACGGGTCGTCGGCCTCTGGCTGGCCAGTCTCTCTTGCAACGCGATCGCGCGGGCCAGCGGTGAAAACACGGCGGGTTTTGCACAGATTGCGCGCCTTGCCATGCCTGGGCTGGTGCTTGCCATCGGTCTGCGGGCAATGGGCATCGCCGACGACATCGTCGATCTGACCCGTCGCGGTAGCCTTCGCATTGTCTTTCGGGCTGGGCGGGCGGGTCGCGGCAGTCAGGCAGATGGAGCACTCGCCCGGCACGCCCTGTGAGGGCGATGAAGCGCGGTGACTCGAAAATTGCCGCGAATGCGGGGTTTTTTTCGTTCTGAGGGCAACAATCGATTGACAGTCCGAACGCCCCTGGCGCTAAAATCGGCGGGCTCGCGAGATGGCTGTCCCGGCAGCCGGTCATGGGAGCAGGATTCTTGTTCTCGGATGCGGTCCCCGCCCCGGAGCGGTAATGGCCGCCGGTAATCTCACGCAACGGCCAGGCGCCAGGAGCGGTCATAGAATGGCGAAAATGGAAAACAATAACGGTATTACTGTTGCGGACGCCCTGCAGGCGGAGGATGCGCGCTACGAGGCGCAGATCGCGAATGACTTCGAGGCACTCGACGCACTGCTTGGCAAGGACCTCGTGTATTTCCACTCGAGCACGGTGCAGGACACCAAGGCGAGTTTTATCCAGTCGTTGCGCTCCGGCAAGGTCGTTTACCGAAGCATGGAACGAAGCGGCACGAAAGTCCGTATTTTCGGCAACGTGGCGGTCATCACCGGCAAAGCCGTGTTCGAAGTGACCGCGCGCGGCAAGGACAGGACGCTGGACCTCCTGTTTCACTCGGTCTGGGTCCGGCGCGACACCGGCTTGCAGTTCGTCTCCTGGCAGGCGACCTTGCTGCCAATCTGAGCGGCGGTGGCAGCTTTTTCACCCGCGAGGGAATGCTTCGCGCATCTGCCCACAGCCGTTGAGGCGCTGCCGCGCCTGAGCGAGGCCCTCGGCGGGCCGCGGATCCTGGTCAAGCGTGACGATCAGACCGGCCTCGCCTTCGGCGGTAACAAGACGCGAAAGCTTGAGTTCCTCGTCGCCGAGGCGCGCCAACGAGGCGCGGCCACGCTGATCACCGGCGGTGCGATCCAGTCCAATCACTGCCGGCAGACCGCGGCCGCTGCCGCGAGGTTCGGTTTCGACTGTATCCTCGTCCTGACCGGGGACAGCCCTCGGCAGCCGAGCGCAAACCTTTTGCTCGACCGGTTTTTCGGGGCGCAGATCGTTATCGTCGAACAACGCAGCGAGCGCGATCGCGTGTTGCAGGAGACTGTCGACAAAGCCGCCGCGCAAGGCAAGCGGCCATACCTGCTGCCATACGGCGGTTCGAGTCCGACCGGTGCGCTGGGCTACGTATTTGCGATGCAGGAATTCATGCAACAGGACGTTGGCGCCGACTGGATTGTCTTCGGCACTTCATCCGGCGGGACGCATGCCGGGCTGGTGCTTGGGCAGCGCCTGCACGGGTACGCGGGAGAAGTGCTTGGCATCAGTATCGACGAGCCGGAACAGTGGCTGAAATCGCACGTGTCGTCGCTGGCGACGCAGGCGTCGGAACTGGTCGGCGCCAGGGTGGAGTTTTCCCCGCAAGACGTACTGGCCACAGATGCGTACTGTCAGGCAGGTTATGGCGTGGTGACGGACGCCGAGCGCGAAGCCGTTCGTTTGTTTGCGCGAACCGAGGGCTTGTTGCTCGATCCGGTGTATACGGGACGAGCGGCTGCCGGCATGATTGACCTGATACGCAACAAGCATTTCGCCAGGGACGACACGGTGCTGTTCTGGCACACCGGCGGTCAGCCAGCGCTGTTCGCGGACAAGTATGGCGCCGATTTACTCGGGGATTCGTGACGCGTCACCGGCAGCGCCCACGCCCTGCGCAGAAACAGCGGCCTCGTGCCGGTTGAACGTGCGGTCGTAAGCCGACAGTAACTGCCGCAGTGCTTCGACTCGCCGCGGTTCGGCGACGGCCTCTCCCGTTACCAGAAACCCGAAGTTTTCCGCCAGCACTTCCTCTGCGTGGATTACGTAGCGTGTGTTGCGGCCGACTTTTTCAAAAAAACCCGTTACGTCGCGCAAGCGCAGCAGCACCGGTGCGCCGTTGCGAATTTTTGCAACCGGCGGGTTGCCCGGCGAAGCCTGTTCCACGACCAGCAGCCGCAGCGTCCAGTAACGTTCGAGTTCATCCCCGATTTCCGGATCGAACACCGCCGAGCGTGACAGCAGAACGGGAACAACCTCCACGACCGATCCGCCGCTGCGCACCTCGACAAAACTGTCGTGGCGGGGCGCGTCCGGGTTGGTGATCTGAAGGGGCGCAATCGCGGCGGGCAGGCGGAGTTCCGGCCCGATACGGAAACCGACCAGCGCGTACGCTGCATTGCGAAAGTGTGCGTCATGCCGCGTCATGACATGAAACAGTTCGTGCGCGAGAAGAAAAAACAACGTGTCGTCGTCTTCGTACAGGCTGCGCAGCGGCAACACGATGGCATTTGCGCGCGTGTGTCCTTCCCCGACCTCTTCATTTCCACTGCTTTTCACTAGCAGGACAACTGGCGGCAGTGGGAGCCGGTATCTGTCCAGCGCATCGGATAGTCTCTCCAGCAGTGGCGCCAGCCTGGCCCGGTCGGTGTCGGTCCAGTCGCGGGCATTGTCCGCCATGTGCGAGTAGTACGCGGCTGTCGAAACGGGTTCGGTCGATTTCAGCCGCAGCATGCGGTCGAACTGGCTCATGCGCGATGTGTACTCATCGTCGGCAGCCAGAATCGCACTGGCTGTCTGACGCGATGCGAACTGCAGAACCGAGTCCGATCCCAGCGTGACATCGGCCAGCGATGTCGCCGGCAGGGTAAACAGCAATATCGCGAGGCGGACCAACCGTGCAGGTGATGGGTTCATGGCGTTAGTGTGACACTGGTTCATGTCACCGGTTCGTGCCGCCGGTGAAATCCGGGCCGGCGTTTTTCGCGTATAAGAGTGAGCGCCTGCAGGAAACATTTGTCGGCCCGTTTGCCCCCGTCACATGTTCGCGGACCGAGGCGCGCGAATAGTTGGGTATCATCCGTTCAATCCACGGACTGCGGGCGGATCTGTCTGACGAACTTATGCGTTGGGCGGGACTCATAGAGGCAGCCGGCATGGCAGGGTATGGCACGGCTCTGGCACACATTCCGGAGCGCAATCCGCTTCGGGGCAATCGTCATCACAACTATGCAATTAGCCAAATACGCTCTGGTCGCCCTTGTTTTGACAGGGGTCTTGTCGCTGCCCGCGGCCGCCAACCCGGTCCGGCGCGATCATATCGACGTCGAGCTGATTGCCTCGACCACCAGCGTCCAGCCGGGACGGACGTTGACCGTGGCGTTGCGGCTCAAGCCGGATGAACACTGGCATACCTACTGGAAGAATCCCGGCGATTCAGGGCTCGCTACGCAGATCGACTGGCAGCTGCCCGAAGGTTTCAGGGCGGGACCGATTCAGTGGCCGGCGCCACAGCGAATCGACGTCGGGCCTCTCGCCAACTATGGCTATGACGGCGAAGTCCTGCTGCTCACCGACATCGAGGTGCCGGACAGTATTCCCGCAAATGTTCCGATCCGTGCCGCCGCGTCTTGGCTGGTGTGCGAGGAAATCTGCATTCCCGGCGATGCCGAACTCGTGCTCGACTTGCCGGCAGGCCCGGCGGCTGCGGACCCGGTCTGGGCAGCGCGTATCGCAAAGGTCCGCGCCGCACTGCCGGATGCAGCCAACGGGCCCGAAGTCGAGGCGGTGCTGGCAGCCGGGCAGCAATGGATACTGAGCCTGCCCCGCTCCGCGCTGCGCGACGTCGGCCAGCTGTCGTTCTTTCCGGAAGAAGAAGGCTGGATCGAGTACGCCTCGCGCCAGCAGGTGGTGGAGCAGGGCGACACGGTGCAGCTGCGCTTCGCCGCCGCCGCGGGTGCCGCCGGGAAGCAGGGCCGCCTCAACGGCGTGCTGGTTGCAATGCCGGGCTTCGCGAACGGCAGTAGCTCGGTGGTGGTCAGTCCGGCCGTCACGCTGACCGACACGTTGCCGGCACCGCCTCCTCCCGTGGCTTCCGCGGCGCGGAGTTCATTGACGCTGGCGGTCGCACTGGCATTCGCCTTCATCGGCGGCGTGATACTGAATCTCATGCCGTGCGTGTTTCCGGTGGTGGGCATCAAGGTGCTGACCTTTGTCGAGAATTCCCGTTCGAGTCCCGCCAGCCTGCGCAGTCACGGTCTGTTGTTTGCCCTCGGTGTGCTGGTGTGTTTCTGGGCCGTGGCGGGTGCCTTGCTCGCATTGCGTGCGGGCGGTGCAACCCTGGGCTGGGGATTCCAGTTGCAGTCTCCACTGGTGGTATCGGCGCTCGCGCTGCTGTTTTTCGTGCTGGCGCTGAACATGTCGGGCGTTTTCGAACTCGGCTCCCGCGCCCAGCAGCTCGCCGGCAGCGTGCGCGCACAGTCCGGTTACGCCGATGCATTCCTGTCCGGAGTCATCGCGACGCTGGTGGCGACGCCATGTACCGCGCCTTTCATGGGCGCCGCACTCGGGTTTGCCATCACCCAATCGGCGCCACTGGCGATGGCGGTGTTTACCGCGCTCGCGCTTGGCATGGCGGCGCCCTACCTGGTGCTCTCGTTCTCCCCGAAACTCGTTGGCCGTCTTCCAAAACCCGGGACATGGATGGTCTCGCTCAAGCAGGCGCTCGCGTTCCCGCTCTATCTCACGGTTGTCTGGCTCGTCTGGGTGCTCGGCCGCCAGATTGGCGTGGATGCCGTGGCGCGGTTGATGATCGGCATGACCATGTTCGGCGCCGGACTGTGGGTTTACGGGCGATGGAACACGTCTTCGGCCGCCCGGGTGCGCATGACTGCGCGGGCGATGGCCATGCTGCTGGCATTGACCGGCGTAGTGCTGGGTTGGCCGCACGATTCGGTTCCGCAAGGCTCGAGCCTGGCGACGACTTCGGGAAACTGGAAGACATGGTCGCCCGACGCGGTCGCTGCCGCGCGCGGCAGTGGCCAGCCCGTGTTCGTCGACTTCACCGCAGCGTGGTGCGTGACCTGTCAGGTCAACAAGCGCCTGGTGCTGAACCGCGATACGGTGCAAGCCCGGTTTCGCGAACGCAATGTGGTGACCATGGTGGCGGACTGGACCAACCGCGATCCGCAAATCAGCCTGGCACTCGATGCGCTCGGTCGCAGCGGCGTGCCCGTTTATGCACTCTATCCGCCGGGAAACGGTGCGCCGATGCTGTTGCCGGAATTGTTGACAGAGGCAATCGTTCTGGAAGCAATTGACCAGATAGCCGGCCCGGTGCGCACGGCGGCCAGTCGAGATCCTTCCGGCATTTCCATTGATCAGGAGAAATGATGCTGCCTTTTGTTCCTCTTCGCAGTCTTGCGGCAGTGTGCTTGGCGATGATTCTGGCAGCCGGTGCCCGGGCTGCGGTCGAACCGGGAAACGCAGCGCCTGATTTCACCCTTACGCGTGTCGACGGAAAAGCGGTGAGCCTGTCTGAGTTCCGCGGCAAGTATGTCGTTCTCGAGTGGTTCAATTCGGAATGTCCCTTTGTCCGGAAACACTACGAGAGCGGCAACATGCAGGCGCTGCAGACGGCATACAGGAAGCGGGATGTCGTCTGGCTCACCATCAATTCGACCAACCCGGACCATTCCAATTTTCGAGACCCTGAACGCTCGACTGAAATCATGGCGAACTGGAAGGGCAACCCGACCGGATTGCTGCTCGACCCGGACGGAACTGTCGGTCAGGCCTATGGCGCTCGCACGACCCCGCACATGTACATCGTCGACCCGCGGGGAACACTGGTCTACAGGGGCGGCATCGACGACAAGCCCTCCTTCAGCCAACGTGACATCCCGGTTGCGAAGAACTACGTCGCCGCGGCGCTCGACGAATTGATGGCGGGACAGTCGGTGAGCGAAGCCGATACGCGGCCTTATGGTTGCTCGGTCAAGTATCGCTACTGACAGTCCAGCCTTGTAGCCTGCCCGGGGCAAGCCGCTGCGCAGTTGGCGATGACTGATCGATGAAGGTTGCCTGATAGCTGAAAGTATCGGGAATTGACGATCCATCCGGTATCTGCCGATACCGGACAAGCGCATGGGGATTGGGTGACCCGTTCAAGGCCCGCGAAGCCATTCGCGGGCCTTTTGTTTTCGAATCGGGGATCGCGCGCCGCATCCTGCCGCGTTGCATCGACTCGACTGCGTTGCTAGCCGGCGGGATATCGGGTAAAAACCGGAAACGGCGCGGAACGGGCACATGAAAAAACGCGATAGCACGGAGCGGAGCGAACGCGAGGCAAGTCAGTTTCGCCTGTTGCTCGCGCGGCGCTTTGGCCCGTTCTTTCTGACGCAACTGGCGGGCGCATTCAACGACAACGTGTACAAGAATGCGCTGGTGATTCTGGTCGCTTACAACGCGGCCACTTACTCGGCGCTCGATTCCGGTGTGCTTGCAAATCTCGCGGCGGGTCTGTTCATCCTTCCCTTTCTGCTGTTTTCGGCCAACGCCGGTCAGTTCGCCGACAAATATGAAAAAGCGTTTCTGATTCGTGTCATCAAGGCAGCGGAAGTTGTCATCATGGCCGTCGCCGCGGCCGGCCTGATGCTCGACAATCTCGCGCTGCTGCTGGCGGCATTGTTCCTGATGGGAACCCAATCGGCATTCTTCGGGCCGGTCAAATACGCGTTGTTGCCACAGGCGCTGGGTCCCCACGAACTGGTCGGCGGCAATGCACTGGTGGAAACCGGGACGTTTCTGGCGATACTGGGCGGCACGCTGGTTGCCGGTGTGTTGATTGCCCAGCCGGACGGCGTGCCCTACGTCTGTGTGCTGATCGTGGCAGTGAGCGTTTTGGGGTTTGCCGCCAGCTTGCGCATTCCCGGGCTCGAAGCGCCAACACCGGGCCTGAAACTCAACTGGAACATCTTTAGCGAAACCTGGGCCAATTTGCGTTTCGCCACGAAGGATCACACCGTTTTCCACTCGATGCTCGGTGTGTCGTGGTTCTGGTTTTACGGGGCACTGTTTCTGTCCCAGTTTCCGGATTACAGCCGCGTATCGCTCGGCGGAAACGAAACGGTCGTCACGCTGCTGCTGGCGCTGTTTTCAGTAGGGGTCGCATCCGGATCATTATTGTGCGAGCGCCTGTCCGGTCACAAGGTCGAAGTCGGCCTCGTGCCCTTTGGCTCGATCGGGCTGAGCGTGTTCGCGGTCGATCTGTTCTTCGCAACGCCGACGAGCGCGGAGCTTGCCGCGCATGCTGCCGCGGGACTTGTCGCCACAGGCGCACCCGAAATTGGCGCCACTGAATTCCTGCTGCGCGAAGGCAGCTGGCGCATCGTGCTCGACCTGTTCCTCATCGGCATGTTCGGCGGTTTCTACATCGTACCCCTGTATGCGCAGATACAGACGCGCAGCGAGCCGACACACCGTTCGCGCATCATTGCCGCCAACAACATCCTCAACGCGTTGTTCATGGTGGCGGCGGCAGCCGTTGCGGTGTTCATGTTGTCCCAGGGGGCGAGCGTTCCCCAGCTGTTGTTGCTGACCGGCATATTCAATCTCGCAGTGGCAGCCTACATTTATTCACTGGTCCCGGAGTTTCTGTTGCGCTTCCTGGACTGGTTGCTGGTGCACGCGGTCTATCGGTTGCGGGTCAAGGGAGGCCAGCATCTTCCCGAACAAGGCCCGGCGCTGCTTGTGTGCAATCACCAGAGCCTGGCCGATGCGTTGATTATTTCGGCGGCGTGCCGCCGGCCGATCCGCTTCCTGATGTACTACACCATCTTCAATATCCCGGTATTGAATTTCATTTTCCGATCGATGAAAGCGATCCCGGTGGCACCCGCCAGGCTTGCTCCGCACGTTCTCGACAAGGCTTACGACGACGTCGAGGCGGCACTGCTCGACGGACAACTCGTCTGCATCTTCCCGGAAGGCCAGCTCACGACGGACGGCGCGATCGGCGAGTTTCGTTCCGGCGTCAGCCGCATTCTCGAGCGTACCCCGGTGCCGGTTATCCCAATGGCCTTATCCGGCTTGTGGGAAAGCATATTCTCCAGAAATCCTGCGCGTAAACGGCTGCCGCGTCTGTTTCCGGCGGTACGCCTTGTCATCGGAAAGCCGCTCGCTCCTCGCGAAATAACGCCAGCCGGATTGCGCGATACAGTGGTAGGTCTTCAGGCGGGCCGTCGTTGAAGACGAACGCTGCAACGGCGTGATTCGGTTACTCCAATCGGCCTGCGGCTGCTGTTGCTGGCCGCGGAGATCACGATTCTGACCAGCCGCAGCCCGAGGGCAGCAGAGCCGTTGTCTTGCCTGTCACGTAGTAGGCGAACAGGCCGACCCATTCCTTGATCGCGATATTCAGGCCGCGCAGATTTTCGGCGAACAGCAATCGTACGGGCATCAGATTAGAGGGCGTCGAGACATGGTCGACGGGGAAGGGAATGACCGGCCACTGCTGTTTACAAAAAATTCCAACGGATCTTGGCATGTGCCAGGCGGTTGTTATCAGCAACCAGGTTTGCCCTTCTTGCGGTTGAATCAGTTGCCTGGTCAATAACGCGTTCTCATAAGTGTTGCGTGATTCACGCTCGAACACGACGCGGTCGATGTCCAGGCCCTGTTGCTGAAAAAGAATTCTGGCGATGTCAGTCGCCTTGTATTCCTGCTTGTCCAGCGATCCCGTGCCGCCGGTAAACACCAGTTTTGCGCGAGGATACTGTCTTGCCAGTGCCATGAAAGCCAGCAGCCGCTCGGCAGCGGGATTCACTTCGACCTGGCCCCACTGGCTTGACAGAAAAGGATCTTCAGCGCCGCTCAGAACGATGATGCCGTCTATTTGTTCGGGCAGAGGCGGATTGGTCGCGAATCGTGTCTCGAGCGGGTGCAGCAACGAAAAGTGCAATGGCACGAAAGCGATCAGTACTAGAAGAACGCAAGTCAGGCCCAGCAACGGTTTCGCGATTCTGTCTTTCCCGAGATAGAGCAGGGCGCAACTCGACACGATGAGTAACAGCAACAAGCTGTCGGGTGCGATCAGTATCCAGGCAAGTTTCGATAGCCAGAAGAACAGGGAATCCATCATCTCAGTTCACGCGATCCGTTCCAGGGGCCGCATGCCGGCTAGGCAATGGCATATATGCCTTGTCGCTGTGCGCCGCGCCGCGCAGGTCAGACGCCCTTGAACGCCGGTTTTCGTTTTGCATGGAATGCCGTTACGCCTTCGCGGAAGTCCTCGGAGCTGCGCAACCGGCTATAAGCGTGGCCTTCGAGTTCTATCGCAGTCGCAAGGGTCGCGTCTTCCGTATCGTTGAGGAGTTTTTTCGCGGTGCGTTGTGCCAGCGGCGCGAACTGCACGAGTTCGGCGACCAGCGCATCGGTGGTTTTCTCCAGGTCTGCGTCGGCAACGCACTCGGTGGCAATTCCCCAGTCAACCGCCTGCTGCCCGGTGATGCGGCGCGAGCGCATGACGATATCCTTGGTGCGCGTGATGCCGACCATTTTCTGCAAGCGCGCCGAGCCGCCGGAGCCGGGAATTTGCCCGAGTTTCTGCTCGGGCAGGGCGTAGCGCGTCGTTTCAGTGGCGATGCGGAAATCACAAGCCAGGGAAATCTCGAAACCCACGCCAAAACAGTAGCCGCGCCCGGCCGCGATCACCGGTTTCCCGCAGCGTGCCGGCGCGGCAATGTTCCAGGCCAGTTTGGAGACCGTCTCGGGACTGGCTTCGAGGAAGCCCTTGATGTCGCCGCCGCTGGAGAAATGCTCACCCGCGGCGCGCAGTACGATCACCCGCACGGCATCGTGCGCGTCCAGCGCTTCGAACGCGCAGCGCAACTGGTCGCGCTGGGGCATCGATACTACATTCAACGGCGGCCGGTCCAGCACGATGTCGGCGCGCTGTTGCGCCTCGTCGATCTCGATTCGAAAGCCGTCCAGATTGTCGAGCAGGTGTCGGGCAGGGTGGGTCAGATTGGTCATTCCGGGCTCCTGGATAGAAATTTGTTTGCGGTGCAGGCACAGGGAACGCAGGGCAAAAGCGAATTCAGGATAGCGCGTACTAGCCTGATGTCGCTGCCGGGATGGCCGGCGGTCAACGACGGGCGACTCCCGGACCTCTTCCCGGTCCTCCCTTCGGTGCCGGTTTCCTGCGGTGCATGTGCGGTTAACAACAAACTCAGTCGTCGCGTTCGTACTCGCCGGCCACCAGCTTGCGGCGCAGAATCTTGCCGACCGGCGATTTCGGGATCTCGCGCACGAATACATACTCTCGCGGCCGTTTGAAGTTGAGCAGGCCCGAAGACCGGCAGAATAAATCGAGCACCTCTGCGTCTACCGTCGACTGTCGCTTGATAAAGGCGACAACTTTCTGTCCCCATCGATCGTCCGCGAGCCCGGCAACGGCCACCTCGTCAACGGCTTGATGCAGCGACAGCACCGATTCGATCTCGACCGGCGAGATGTTTTCGCCGCCCGAAATGATCATGTCGTCAACCCGGCCGGTGACGAACAGATTGCCGTCCTCGTCAAAATGCCCCATGTCGCCGGTGAAGTACCAGCCGTGCTTGAGTGCCCGCGCGTCGGCTTCGCTACGTTTCCAGTATCCTTCGAACGCTTCATCGCTCTTGATGTCGGCAATGATTTGGCCTTCCTCCCCCGGCGCGGCAAGTTCGTCGGGGTGCGTGGCACCGAGCGCGACGACCCGGATTCTTGAATTCAGGCCGGCGCGCCCGGCACTGCCCGGTTTTTCGGTAGCGGCCTGGTCGAACGAGAACGTAAAGATCTCCGATGATCCGTAGTGGTTCACGAAGAGGTCCGGGCGGAACGCGTCGTCGAGGCGCCGCAGCAGCGATTCTGGCATCGACGCGCCGGCAAATCCCAGCCGCCTGACCGAACTGATGTTCGCATCGCGGAAACCCTCTGCGGCAAGCAGGTCGTGATACAGCGTCGGGACCAGATAAAGATGGCTGATCTTTTCCCGAGCAATCAGTGTCAGGGCTTCAGTGGCGTCAAAACGCGGCATGCACACGAAGCAGCCGTTGACCAGCGCCATCGACAACAGCGAACGAACGCCCATCGTGTGATAGAGCGGCATCACGCCGAGGGTTCGTTCCCCGAATGCGTACTGGTTTTGCGCGATATGCGCGATTGCCGCCGCGCGCTCCGCGCGGTGCCGCCGTGGCACGCCCTTGGGACGTCCGGTCGTGCCGGACGTGTAGAGCATGATCGACCAGTCGTCGGCAGACGCGTGCAGCAATCCCTCTGACGTGTGGGCATTGAGCAATTCGTCAAACGCGATTTCATTGCCAATCGGTGCGAACGTTACGATGCGCGGAATCTCGTAACAAGCCGGTGAGTTGGCAACCGCTTCAGCACCGGATTCGTCGTAGACAACGGCACGGGCTTGCGCATCGAGCGCGCAGTACTGGATTTCCTCCGGCTTGGAACGCCAGTTGACCGGCGTCACGATCAATCCCACAAACTGGCAAGCCCAGTGCAGGGTCGCCATCTGCCAGCGGTTTTGCATGACGACGAGGACATGGTCACCGTGTGTCAGCCCGAGCGAAGCCAGGCCGTCGGCAAGCGCGCTGATTCTCGACATCCAGTTTTCGTAACTGAGCCGAACGTTGCCGTCAACGATCGCCGTCGAATGGGGATTGCGCTCGACGCTGGAAAGAAACGAACGGCCCAGATCAAGCATCCGCGACATCCTTTTTCCGGCCGGCGGCTACATCGAGAATCGCCGCCACGATGTTCGAATATCCGGTGCACCGGCACAAATGGCCGGAGAGCATTTCCCGCACCTGTGTTTCGTCCGGGTCCGGAACGCGCGTAAGAAAGTCGGCGCATGACATCAGGATCCCGGGCGTGCAAAACCCGCACTGCAGCGCATGGTGCTTGCGGAACGCGGACTGGAGTTCGGATAACGCGCCGGTGTTGTCCGTCGAACCCTCAACGGTGCGGACGTCCCGTCCATCGGCAGCCACGGCGAGTGTCAGGCAGGCACGTTGCGCCACCCCGTCGATGGTGATGGTGCAGGCGCCGCAGACGCCA
>LJTS01000039.1 GCA_001304425.1 Betaproteobacteria bacterium SG8_40 | reverse complement strand
CACCAGGTCCCGGATTATCGAGTCGACGTCCTTGCCGACGTAGCCGACTTCGGTAAATTTTGTCGCCTCTATCTTGATGAATGGCGCATCCGCAAGCCGCGCCAGGCGGCGTGCAATTTCGGTTTTGCCGACACCGGTCGGGCCTATCATCAGTATGTTCTTGGGCGTGATCTCCTGGCGCAACGGTTCGGGTACTTCGCGCCGGCGCCAGCGATTACGAAGGGCGATTGCGACGGCGCGCTTGGCGGCGTCCTGACCGACGATGTGTTTGTCCAGTTCATGGACGATTTCCTGTGGAGTCATTCCTGCCATGGGTGATTTCCGGATTGATTTGCCTTGTCGGATTCAGGTCAGTGTAATGGAAAGTCGGCATGGACCCGGGCTGTCCGACATCCACTTTAGGCGGCCGCCTCCGGAGCTTGACCAGAATCGAACGCCCGCCAATCCTGATCGGCGGTGCGACTGCTTACGTATCCAGCACCTCGATCGAATGATTCTGGTTGGTATAGATACAGATATCGCCGGCGATCGATAGCGCCTTGCGGACAATTTCCTCGGCGCTGTAGTCGGTGTTGTCCAGAAGCGCACGGGCTGCCGCTTGTGCGTAGGGGCCCCCACTGCCGATGGCGATCAGGCCGTCCTCGGGCTCCACGACATCGCCGTTACCCGAAAGGATCAAGGACGTTTCGCCGTCGGCGACTGCCAGCATTGCTTCGAGACGTCGCAGAATACGGTCCGTTCGCCAGTCCTTTGCCAGTTCCACCGCCGAGCGCAACAGGTGGCCGTGATGCTTCTCGAGTTTGGCTTCGAAGCGTTCGAACAAGGTGAATGCGTCAGCCGTGCCGCCCGCAAAACCCGCGAGAATGCGGTCATGAAACAGCCGTCTGACCTTGCGGGCGGAGCCCTTCAGAACAACGTTGCCGAGCGTGACCTGGCCGTCACCGCCGAGCGCGACCTGCTTGCCGCGCCGAACCGACAGAATGGTTGTTCCGTGCATTGTGATTGTCATGTCTTGTGAAGTTGGATCCGTATCGATGGTAGATGGCGGTCGCTGCCGCAAGTGTGCTGAATCGCGCAGGACATCGCCGCCTTGCGTCCCGTGGTGGCAGTGGCACTTGCAAGAACACTGCGCGGGGCAATCCGGGGCGCGGCGTTACGAAAGTCCCGGCGGAAATATAACGCCAAAACAGCGCCCGGAGGCGCCCCAGAGGATAGCGACTGGTCAGTGACGAGGCAAGTCAGGCCGGTTTGGCAGACGAGCCCTTTTCCAGTGCGCTGCACGCAATCCCGGCGAGCGCCATTGACCAGACGATCACCGCTCCGGTTGGCAGGTCCGTCAGCACCGAAACAACCAGGCCGGCTGCATAACCGCTGGCGCCGACGGTGTAGGCCTTCAGCAGTCGCCGGGAAACCGCCGCGCGCGTTGCCAGAGCCGGAATGATCAGGCTGGCGAACACCAGATAGACACCGACCATCTGTACTGACGCGGTGACGGCGAGACTGAAGAGCAAGAAAAACCCCATGCGCCCTAGCCGCTTTTGGCCGGCGCCGAACCACACCGCGCAAATCAAGGCCGTGAGGATGGCGACAACGAGCAGCTGTGAATTGCTCACCCAGAGCACCTGCCCTACGAGCAATTCCTTGAGGTACTCGCCCCCATGGGGGTTACCGGCGAGCAGTATCGTTGCCAGCGTGGCGGCAAGTATGAATACGGTCCCGATAATGGCTTCCTGATACTTCGGCCAGCGATTCTCCGTCCATGTCAGAAACAGTGCGCCGCCGAGCGCCGCGAATAGCGCTGCAAACTGCACCGCGACGCCGTGCGGTTCGAAGCCGAGCAAGCCGGCCGTGATCACGCCAGTCCCGGCAATCTGGGCGATGGCAATGTCAATGAAGACGATGCCGCGGTCGAGGACGACCGTACCCAGCGGCACGTGGGTGGCGATGACCAGCAAGCCTGCGGCCATTGCCGGCAACAGAATGCTGAGATATTCGCTCATCGTCAGCGACCGGTCGCCTGGCGGAGCCGGCTAATGGTGTCATCGAACAGTGTGAACAGGTCTTTCGCCTGTTTGGTCCCGCCCACCGTGTAGGGCAGTTCCGCCAGCGGAATCCCGGTTCGATCATGCAGCCAGGCCGGCGCCTTGGGCTCGTTGTAGGCCATTCGGATGATCAGGTCGGCCGGCTCCGCATCCAGCTCCTTGAGCAGTTTTGCCAGATGGTTTGCGCTGGGGGGAATACCCGGTTTTGGCTCGATCGTGATGGTCAGCGTCATGCCGAGCCAATTGCCGAGATACGCCGAATCACGGTGGTAGGTGACGATCTTCAGTCCCTTCAGCCCGCTTGCTTCCCGCTCCCAACGCTTGATCGATTCCGACCACCTGGTCTGGAACGCGGCATTTCGGTCGGCATAGACGGCTGCGCGATCGGGATCGATTGTGGCCAGCCGCTGCGAGAGGGCATCGGCGATGACCGCAAGGTTTCTCGGATCGAGGTGGACGTGCGGGTTGCCGTACGGGTGTACGTCTCCCATTGAACGGTCGACTTTCTCCGGTACGTCGATGCGCTCGACGAACTCGGAAGCCATGAAATGGCCGGGCTGGCCCGGCTGCACCTTGCTGTTGCCGGCGGATTGCAACAGTACCGGGAGCCAGCCGATTTCCAGATCGGAGCCGGAGCACACCACGATATCGGCACTGCGCATGCGGGCGACCAGGCTGGGACGTGCCTCGACGCGATGCGGATCCTGTTTCGGTGATGTTGCCTGATAAACCGAAACCTCCTTGCCGCCGAGTTCCGATAACAATGACGCCCATTCCGGTTCGCAAGCGAAAGCGCTGATCTTTGCCAGGGCGGTTTGCGGAAGTGCCGCCGAGAGCAAAAGGAAACAACACACAACAAGCATTCTCACGTTAACGTCTCCTCAAACCCTGTTAGCCGATACCGGCGTCGAACGCCGGTATCGGGAGTCAGCGCATCAGAACCGGTGCGCACCATGTGCACCGAGGCTGACGATGTACTGGAAAATGATCTGATCGTCGGTTTCGTCGAATCGGGACTTGTCCTGAGCGTACTGCAAGCGGAAGCGGGCAAACTCGGACGACGAGAAATCGATCATCACGGTCGTTCTTTCGGGATCGTGTGCGCGCAGCAATTGCAGGTCATCACGGCTGATGCTGCCGTCCATGACTGGACCGTAGTCAATGGTGCCGGAATCGAGCAGGTCGTAACGCACGCCGACCCGCCAACGCGGCATGAACTGGTAGACGGCTTGCGCGTACCAGCCGCTCTGGTCGCTTGAGTAAGTGCCTTCCTGCGCGAAATTCCCGGTGGTGTCGTCCAGGTCGTAACCGAGCTGGCCGTCTTCGGTGCGCTGGTAATACTCTGCCTGGAACTTGAAGTTGCGCGCCGAGGGGTCGCCGTTCGGCGCCCACTTCCAGACGAAATCGATACCCCAGGTCTTGCTCTTCAGATCAGAGAACACGTTTTCAATCTCGGCGCCGGTCGAATCCTCGTCATCGTACTCGCGCTCTGTTGCGGTGGTTTCCCGGTAGGACGCGCCGATGCGATAGCTGTTGCTGAAGCCGACATCGCCACCGAGATGCACGAACGCAGCGCCGGCATTGGCGCCGTTCTGGTTACGCTCGGACCCGGGAAAGCTCTCGCCGCGGCCGGCTTCCACACCGAACTCGAGAAACAACGGCGTCGGTGCGACATAGCGTAGCTGGATACCGTCGTCCCCGAGATTGCCTCCATAAAAGGCTTGCTGGACGAGCGGTGCGTCGGCGAAATCCCAGGCGTGCGGGTGCTGTTCATTGATGTAGCCGACACCGGAGAAGAATCGTCCGGCCTTGGCGATTACACCCGGAAAATAGCCGCTGTTCTGGATCCACGCTTCCTCGATTTCTATTTCACCGTCGCTGAGGCCGGCGGTGAAATAGCCTGACCAATAGGGGTCGACGTTCCCCGAGATAGTGAGTTCCGTTTCATCGAGGCTGAAGCCGCGTTCGCCGGGGCCGGCACCGTGGCCGTGCTCGTCCTCGCCGCCGTGTCCGCCAGCCGGCACGAAACCGCCGATTTGGTAAGTATCCGGATCCAGCTCAAGATGGCGGTACTTGGCATCGATGATGAGAGAGATCGCGGGATTGAATGCATTACCGACGGGTTGGGCACTGCCGTCAGTCTTTTCCGACGACGTTGTTGCAGCAACCTGCGAGTCTTGCGCCTCTTGCGCGTCCAGCCTTTCTTCCAGTTGGCGAACCCGTTCGCGCAACTCGCTGACTTCGGCGTCGTCCATCTCTTCGGCGCCAGCCGGGAACGACAGAAAGAATGCGGCCATGGCCGCCGGTATATTCCGGAACATGAATGAACCTCCTCGAAAACACGTGTGCGAACGCGATCGACGCCTGCGCCGATCGCGGATCAGTTAGGAACTGCCGGGTGTTTCAGACGTTTCGAGGAGGGTCTCTGCAGGCTTGCCGTACGGCAATGTGCGAGCGTACTTGCGTTGGCAGCGCTGCAATGTGGTGAAAGTGGTTTTCGACCACTTTGGGCTGGTGCCCGATGTCAACGGCTGCGTTGGTGAGCTTTTCAACGGCAAGACAGCTGCCGCACAACTTCTCGTGGACGAGCGAACTTTTCGGATTCGGAGTCTCTCCAGCGGCATGTGACGCGAGGTGCGCCAATGCCGCCTGCTGGGCGAACAACAGGATCGCCGGCAACAGGAAAAAGAGAAAGCGGATTCGGAATCGATTCAGCATCTGCTCGTCAGATTACCAAATCCGGGCCCTCGATGCCAAGTACCGTAAAGCGGATTGCGTACGTCTTGGCCGTCGTCGTCCCGGCGTCGATGAACTAGAGTTCGTCCATCGTGCTTTGGTCAGCGAGATGGCTGATGTCGCTCCAGCTCACGAGTTCGAACCCCGACGCTGTTGCGCGCAGCGTGTTGACCGACGCGTTGTGAATCGGGAACAGGCGGGCCGCATCCAGGGGGGGGTTGTTCGCAAGCCGGTAGGCAATGTCAACGACGCCGCCATGGGTTACGGCAACGATACGTTTGTCCCGGTGAATCCGGGCAAGTTCCATCAAGGTCGCGGTTACCCGCTCGGCAAATTCCGCCAGCGATTCGCCGCCATCGAGCGCGGCGTCGGTCATCCGGGAGTGGAATACCTCATACGCTTCCGGTGTCAATTCCCTCGCTTCTTCGATGGTCTTGCCTTGCAGCACGCCAAGATGGCGTTCGCGCAACCGTGCGTCGCGCACGACAGACAGGCCGCAGGCCTTGGCAATCGGATTTGCCGTCTGCATCGCCCGGCCCAGATCGCTGCTGAGCAAAACGTCTACCCGCTCGTCGAGGAAGCGTTGGCCGATTGCATCGGCTTGCGAGAGGCCGGCCTCGTTAAGGGGAACATCGGTGTGGCCCTGAATGCGGCGCTCGGCGTTCCAGTCGGTTTCTCCATGGCGTATCAGTATCAGTTCAGTCATGTCTTTCTGTGTCGGAAGCGCGCGCGATAAAGTGATCTGCAGTCCTCGCCACGCGGTGACTAGCGGGAAGATCTCGACGTCTTGCGCTTCGCGCGCGGATGCGCGGCGTCGTACACCTTTGCCAGATGCTGCCAGTCCAGATGTGTGTAGACCTGGGTTGTTGAAATGCTGGCGTGCCCAAGCATTTCCTGCACCGCGCGCAGGTCGCCACTTGATTGCAGCAGGTGCGAGGCAAACGAATGGCGCAGCATGTGGGGATGCACATGTTGGGTAAGGCCTTGTTTGCGTGCCCACATGGAAAGTCTCTGCTGGACAGTGCGCGGTCCGATGGACCTGCCGCGCTGATTGACGAAAAGCGCTGTTTCTCCTTGCCTGGTAACCTCGGTCCGGACCGCCAGCCACCGCCGCATGCAATCGAGCGCGAACCGGCCTACCGGCACGACACGCGTTTTCGCGCCCTTGCCCAGAACGCGCACCGTAGCATCGTCGAAATCGATGTCTGACGGTGCCAGGGCCGTGAGTTCCGACAGCCGCAGTCCCGACGAGTAAAACAGCTCGAACATGGCGCGGTCGCGTACGGCAAACGCGTCATCCGGGGGCAACTCCACCAGCTTTGCGACCTCTTCCGGCGACAGTGCGTCGGGAAGCGTCTTTGCAGTGCGGGGAGCGCGCACGCCGATACAGGGATTCTGCGTGTAGCCGTGATCACGCATGAGGAAGCTGAAAAACCCGCGCCAGGCGGACAATGCCCGGGCAAGTGAACGGCCGCCGTGGCCCTGGCCGTGCAGGCGCGCAACGAATCGCCTGACATGGTGAACCTGCAACTGGTCCAGCGGCGTTGCTTCAGCCATCCGCAACAGCATTTCGATGTCGCGTCGATAGCCCTTGACCGTGTGGCTGGACAGCCGCCGCTCTTTTTCGAGGTGAGCGAGGTAGCCTTCCATGGGTGATGGCAGGTGCTCGCCGGCCCTCGCGCTCATTGCGCCTTATCCAGCCACTGCATCTTCACTGAAGATTACCCAAGATAGCGAGCCATCGCCGCAGAGGTGATGTCGCCCAGACGTTGCAAATAGAGCGTGCCCATTTCCGGATAAAAGCGTTGTGCGTCTTCCGAGGCGAGCACCATCAATCCATCCAGGTTCTCGCCGTCGAGCCTGACGTAGGCGAAGGACTGAAGAGGCGGTTGCGCTTCCGGAAACCAGCCGATCGAGTCGAGGACCGGGTGCGCTGCGCAGTATGGTGTCTTCAGGCTGTCCGTGAAAGCGTGCACTTCTTCCGAGACCGGAGCAAACGCTTCTGTGTCCAGTGCATCCTCGATCCCCCAGATGCGCACCGCGACATGCGGGACAGCGAAATCTTCGCGCAAATGGAAGTAAAGCGTGCGCAACACATCTTCCAGCGATTGGGCGGATATCAAGGCCAGCGTGACGCGGTGCATGCGCTCACTGATGGCATCGTTTTCTTCCCCGAACGTTATCAGTTCCGCCAGCTTTTGCTCGAGAATGCTGACTCGATCGCGCAGTTGTGACATTTGCCGCTCGGCGATGGGAATCGCGCGCCCTTCGTGCGGGTCGGGAATGTTGATCTTTGCCAGTATGTCAGCGTGGGCATCGAAGAACTCCGGATGCTCCTGCAGGTATTGCGCAACCTCTGAGTCAGTCATTTTTCTCCCTGAATTTCAATCTCACCTTCGAAAACCGTGCGCGCAGGACCGGTCATGAAGACACTTTGGTCCTTTCCTTGCCATGCCACTCGCAGCTTACCCCCCCGAGTGTGAACGCAAACCACAGGGTCCAGCAACTCCCACTGAATGCCCATCACAACGGCGGCGCAGGCGCCGGTGCCGCAGGCGAGTGTTTCGCCGGCGCCTCGCTCCCAGACGCGCAAGCGGACGTTTTTCCGGTCGACAACCTGCATGTATCCGGCATTGGCGCCTTGCGGGAATACCGGGTTTCTTTCTATCAGAGGTCCCTGCTCGCGCACCGGAGCGCGGTCGATATCCGGAACCAGCTGTACCGCGTGGGGATTACCCATTGACACGGCGCCGTATTCGACCTGCCGGTCTTCGACAACGATCGTGTATGTGCGCTCACGGCGCAGCGCCCGCATCGGGATGTCGGCAGGTTCGAAGCGCGGCGCACCCATGTCAACGGTGACGTTTCCGTCAGTTTCGAGGCGTGGTTCGATAACGCCAGAGGCCGTCTCGACCCGGATCGTGCTTTTCTCCGACAGCGTCTTGTCATGTACGTATCTCACGAAACAGCGGGCGCCGTTGCCGCACTGGCTGACTTCATTGCCGTCGGCATTGAAGATGCGGTAATAGAAATCCGTACCGTCGGTACGCGGCGGCTCGATCACCAGCAATTGGTCAAAGCCGATGCCCGTATGCCGGTCGGCGATTTGCCGGATCTCACGCGCGTCGAGTCCGAAGGCCTGGCGTGTCGCGTCTACCACGACGAAATCGTTGCCGGCGCCTTCCATTTTGGTAAAGCGCAGACGGGTCACCCGGTATTGCCTCCAAGTCGTTTTGACATGACAAAATCATCCATCACATAACCATCGCCAATGTCGATGGTTATGCTGTCCGTGATTTCGAAGCCGGCTCTGCGGTAAAAGGCAATGGAGCCGGTGTTGCCCTTGTTCACTTGCAGGTATAACTTCGAAAATCCGCGTTCGCGAGAACTGGCTTCGACATGTTCTACCAGGGCATGGCCGAAGCCGTGTCGCTGCGCTTTGGGATGTACATAGAGCTTGTCCAGTTTGACGGAAACCGGCTTGACGGAATCGGTAGCCGAGCCCGGTTCATAGCAGGCGAAACCGGCGAGAAACGAGCCCGCCTCGATCTTGTCCCACCAGGCTTCGTGCGCGGCGATCTGGGACGCAATCACATCGGGTCGGTAGCGTTGTTCGAGCATGTAATCGATCTGGCGCACGGTAATGATGCCCGGATAGTGCAGATACCAGATTTCGCGAGCGAGCCGCGCGATCGGTTCCAGGTCCGATTGCGATACCGGAGAAATCAGGGCCTTGTTGCCGTATTGATCGGTCACAGCGTGCTGGACAACAGCGGTTCGCATGGTCCGTTACGGTCGCGCCAGATACAGCGGTCCATGATGACCTTGATACCACTGTCACGCGCGCGCTCGGCGGCTGCTTCGTTGATGATGCCCTCCTGAATCCAAAGCCGGTTGAAGTTTCGCGCCAGGCACTCGTCGACGATGGCGTCAAGAAAACGGGCCGGCCGAAACACATGCACCAAGTCTATCGGATCAGGAACGTCGGAGAGGCTCGAATACGCTTTCTCACCCAGAATCTTTGGAACCAGCGGGCGGACCGGAACGATTTTGTAGCCCGCGCCCTGCAAGCCGCGAGCAATGCGATAGCTGGGGCGTTTTTGCAATGGAGACAGACCAACCATCGCGATGGTCCTGACTTCGCGCAGCAGGTCGCAAATTTCACCGATATCTGGATTGGAAAACATTGTTTTGTCCGAATTGCCAACTGTTAAGCGGGTTCAGTAGATTTTTTTCTCGCCCGGCGGCCTCGTTTTGAAACGTTTGTGGACCCAGTAATACTGTTCCGGCATGGTCTTGATACATTCTTCGATGAACTGGTTCATGCGTGCCGTGTCGGCGCGCAAGTCGTCACCGGGATAATCTTTCCACGGCGGCAGAAAACGGATCGCGTAGCCTTTCCCCGCGGCCTGTTGCTCGATGAGCACGGGCACGACACTGGCCCCCGTCAGCCTGGCCAGCCTGGGAACGGCATCGATGGTTGCCGCCGGAACCCCGAAGAAAGGCACGAATATGGCATCGCGCGGCCCGAAATCCATGTCGGGAAGAAAGAACAGCGGCAGTCTCGCTTTCAGCCCGCGAATTACCCGTTTGATACCGTCCTGCCTGGATGCGAGCCTGATGGGACGAAAGCGGGTGCGCCGCGACACGAGGAAACGGTCGAACACTTCATTCTTCTGATGGCTGTACATCGACTGCGCATCTTCCTCGATTGAAAGGCGAATGGCCAGAATCTCGACGCCGACGAAGTGTGGCGCCAGCACTATGAGCGGCCCTGACCGGTTGGCGAGGTCGAAATGCTCCATGCCTTCAATTGTTGCCAGCTTGCGCACCCGGTCGGCACTTGACCACCAGGCGACGGTTGTCTCCGCCAGGGCACGGCCAAACGCACGAAAGTGGGCACGTGCCAGGTGTTTTCGCTCACGCTGCGACAGCCCGGGGAAACACAGCTCGAGGTTGACCCGCACGACATTGCGCCGTTCGCTTGCCAGACCCATCATGAGCAAACCGGCGAATTCGCCGATTCGGGCGAGCAAGACCCGCGGGAGAAAATGCAGTAGCCATAGCACTGCGAGTGCGATGCGGGTCAGCATTTCAGCACATCATCCTGGCCGTTGCCGACCGGCCGTTCTTGTTCACTGGCCATCGGGCGCCTGGACCCCGGCGGGGGTCTTGTACCGGTTGTATGACCACATGTACTGCGCGGGGCAACGCCGGATAATCGCTTCCAGAGCTCGATTGAGGTGGCGTGCTGCCGTTTCCGCTGCTTCGCGCTGCGGCATCCGCTCGAAGAACAATTCGAAGCCCTCCCCATGCGACAGTCGGATCGCGTACGTAAGAACGATCGGCGCCCGGGAGCGTTCGGCGAGCCTCGACGCCAGTGTCATGGTATAGGCGGGACGGCCGAAAAACTGCGCCCATTCGCCGTCACCCGCCCCCGGCACCTGGTCGGGCAGCATGCCCACGGCTTCGCCGCGATTCAGCGCCTTCAGTAACTGCCGGACGCCGCTGATATCGGTTGCGGCGAGGCGCATTTCAGGGCGCATTCTGCCGGCGCGCATGGCCGGGTCCAGCGCAGCGAAACGCGGCGGCCGGTAAAGCGCCGTGAGCGGGAAGCGCAGCGAAAGGTATTGCGGAATGACTTCGAAACAGCCGATATGGGGTGTCAGCAGAATCAGGCCGCATCCCTGCCCCTGCGCTGCTTCAACAAGATCCCAGCCGTGGACCTTGCGCACCCATCCGGCACTCTCGGGCTGGGGTCTGAACCAGACGGCGGGTAACTCGGCGGTGGCTCTTCCGGCCTCCAGGATGCTGTTTCTCAGCAACTTTTGGAAATCGGCCGAATCTCGCCAGACGCCGCTGGCGTGAAGGTTGCCCCGCAGCCGTTTGGCGTATGATGGCGAAGCACGATAGGTCAGCCAGCCAAGCGCCGCGCCGAAACGATGAAGCCAAGCCAGGGGCAGCTTCGAAAATAGACGCAGCAGCCCGGTCAGCATGTCGGTATGGTTTTGGCTTTGCAGCGGGCCTTTGTTATTCTGCGCGACTTTCTTGAAAGACTAATGGACAAGCTGATGAGCGATTACCTCTTTACTTCCGAATCCGTTTCCGAGGGCCACCCGGACAAGGTGGCGGACCAGATTTCGGATGCCGTACTTGATGCAATCTTAACTCATGACCCAGCGGCCCGCGTGGCTGCAGAGACCCTGGTGAACACAGGCCTGGTCGTGATGGCGGGCGAAATTACCAGTAATGCGGTGGTTGATTTCCAGCAGGTCGCCCGCGACACCATCAAGCGCATCGGTTACGACAACACCGATTACGGCATTGATTACAGGGGTTGTTCGGTATTGGTCGCCTATGACAAGCAAAGCCCGGATATCAAACAGGGCGTTGATACGGCTCACGATGATCCGCTCAACCAGGGCGCGGGTGACCAGGGCCTGATGTTCGGTTACGCCTGTGACGAGACGCCGGTCTACATGCCGATGGCGATTCACCTGGCGCACCGTCTGGTGGAGCGGCAGTCGGAATTGCGTCGGGATGGCCGCTTGCCCTGGTTGCGTCCTGATGCCAAGTCACAAGTGACTTTGCGCTACGTAGACGGCAAGCCGGCGGCGATCGACACGGTGGTGCTGTCGACGCAGCACGCGCCGGAAATGGCGCTGGCGCAAATCCGCGAGGCGGTTATCGAGGAAGTGATCAAGCCGGTATTGCCGAAGGAACTGGTCAAGGGCGACATCAAATACCTGGTCAACCCGACCGGCCGGTTCGTGATTGGTGGACCGCATGGCGACTGTGGCCTGACCGGGCGAAAGATCATTGTGGATACCTATGGAGGTGCGGCCCATCATGGCGGGGGCGCGTTTTCCGGGAAGGATCCGTCCAAGGTTGACCGCTCCGCGGCTTACGTTTCCCGCTACGTCGCGAAAAACATTGTCGCGGCGGGCTTGGCGAGCAAGTGCGAGGTGCAGGTCTCATATGCAATTGGCGTGGCGCGCCCGACCAGTGTCTTCGTCACGACCTTCGGTACCGGGAATATCCCGGACGAGGCTATTGCCAAACTGGTCGAGCAGCATTTCGACCTGCGCCCCAGGGGCATTGTGGAGATGCTCGACCTGTTGCGGCCGATTTATGAAAAGACTGCGGCCTATGGCCATTTCGGCCGCGACGAGCCCGAATTCACCTGGGAAAACCTCGACAAGGTCGAAGCGCTGAAGGCCGATGCCGGGCTGAAGTCCTCTGCGGCGGCCTGAGCCGCTGCCCGGGGCGGTATTTTCGGCCCGAGAATCCCGCGTTATAATGCGGCACTTGCTGAGGAGCGCTGCGACCTTTTTAGACTAGAGGGCCAGGCTCAGCAATTGAATAAACGGCGCTCACAAACCTTTCAACGGTTTGGGGGCGCTTTTTTTTGTGGTCGCGCTCCCGAACAAGACTTTGTACAGGAGAGTGCTGATGTCTGCAGTTCTGCAATCGAATACCAAATCCGGCGACTACCGCGTAGCCGACCTTTCTCTTTCGGGATGGGGCCGCAAGGAAATTCGTATCGCCGAAACCGAAATGCCGGGCCTGATGGCCATTCGCGAAGAGTACAAGGCAACACAGCCACTGCGCGGGGCGAGAATCGCCGGGTCGCTGCACATGACGATCCAGACAGCGGTACTTATCGAGACCCTGGAGGCGCTGGGCGCGGAGGTGCGCTGGGCGTCGTGCAATATCTACTCGACCCAGGATCATGCGGCTGCAGCGATCGCGGCGGGCGGAACACCGGTATTTGCGTACAAGGCGAATCGCTCGAGGAATATTGGCAGTTCACGCATGAGATTTTTGATTGGCCGGAGGGCAAATTTGCCAACATGATTCTCGATGACGGTGGCGATGCCACCTTGCTGCTGCACTTGGGAATCCGGGCCGAGAGCGACCCATCCGCGCTGAATCATCCGTCCAGCGAGGAAGAAACTACGATGTTTGCTTCTATCAAGGACCGGCTTGCTTCGGACCCGAAGTGGTACTCGACCCGGCTCGAACATGTAAAAGGCGTCACCGAAGAGACGACCACCGGTGTCAAACGCCTGTATCAAATGGCTCAGGAAGGCCTGCTCAAGTTTCCCGCGATCAACGTCAACGACTCCGTAACGAAATCCAAGTTCGACAACCTCTATGGTTGCCGGGAGTCACTGGTCGACGGCATCAAGCGTGCAACCGATGTGATGATTGCTGGCAAGGTCGCCGTGGTGGCCGGCTATGGTGACGTTGGCAAGGGTTGCGCCCAGGCGCTTCGCGCTCTGTCGGCGCAAGTCTGGGTTACCGAGGTCGACCCGATCTGCGCGCTGCAGGCAATGATGGAAGGCTACCGTGTGGTGACCATGGATTATGCCGCGGACAAGGCCGATATCTTT
>LJTS01000259.1 GCA_001304425.1 Betaproteobacteria bacterium SG8_40 | reverse complement strand
CAGCAGGAATGACGAGAAATCCGACGCGCTGAGCGGATGACGGACGGCGCCGAGAACCTCTCCTCCCGCCTTCCTGACGACATTGGCCGTATCGGCCTCGAGCGAATGACCAAAGGCGTAATCGGAGGTCAGGAAGAACCAGGTATCGCCCCCCTGTTTCACCACCGCGGTGCCGGTGCCATTCGCCAGCGCGTAAGTGTCATAGGAGTGGTGGATCGTGTAAGGCGTGCAATCCTCGTTGGTCAGCCGGGTAGAAGCCGCGCCGGTGTCCATCAGGATTTTCTTTTTCTCGCCGACCACCTTGGCCGTTGCCAGGGCCACCGCGGAATTGAGCGCGTCAGTGACCATGTCGACACCGTCGCGGTCGATCCATTCGCGAACTTTCTGGGCGGCGATGTCCGCTTTGTTCTGATGGTCGACCGAGACGATTTCAACCTTGTGCCCGGCCACTTCTCCGCCCAGATCCTCAACGGCCAGCTCGGCGGCAACGATCGAGCCCTGTCCACCGATATCGGAATACAACCCCGACAGATCGGTGAGCACACCGATCTTAATAACGCCGTCAGTGACCTTTTCATCGGCATCGTTGCTCTTCGAACAACCCGAAATCGCGACCGCCAGACTTGCCAGCGAAGCCAACAATATTTTTCTGTTCATTGCTTTCCCCCTCCCGTTCTCCAGATTCCGTACAGTCCGGATCTGCGCGTCCTGCAATCGCTCAGACCCCCAGATATTCGTGCAGCATGTCCATTCGCTGATCGAGCTCTTCTCTTTGTACCGTCTCGACGATGATGCCGCGTTCAACCAGGTAATGCCGGTCAGCAAGTTTTGCCGCAAAGCGGAAATTCTGCTCGACCATGACAATGGTGTAACCCTTGTCCTTCAGCCTGCCCACCGATCGCCCGAGCACTTTTACCAGCGTCGGTGCCAGTCCTTCGGTAATTTCATCGAGCAACAATAATTGCGCGCCCGTGCGCAGGATGCGCGCCAGCGCCAGCATCTGCTGCTCGCCCCCCGACAAACGGCTGCCCTGGCTGCGCCGCCTCTCGTAGAGGTTCGGGAACATTTCGTATATCTCTTCCACGCTCATCCCGCCCGGACCGACACGCGGCGGCAGCAAAAGATTTTCTTCCGCACTGAGGCTGGAAAAAATGCCCCGCTCCTCGGGACAGTAACCGATGCCCAGCCGCGCAATCCGGTGCGGCGCCATTGAGATTACTTCGGTTCCGTTGATGGCGATCGATCCGGTTTGCCTGTCGGTCAGGCCGACAATCGCGCGCAGTGCCGTGGTGCGCCCGGCACCGTTGCGGCCGAGCAAGGTCACGAGCTCACCGCGGCCGACGTCGAAATTCATTCCATGCAGAACATGCGACTCGCCATACCAGGTATGGAGATCGCGCACTGCAAGCATCGACGCGGCAGCAGGATCAGTCATCAGCAACCCCGACGTAGGCTTCCAGCACCTGGGGATTGTTCGATACTTCCTCGTAGCTGCCCTCGGCAAGCACCTCACCGCGCTGCAATACGGTGATCGTGTCGCAAAGGTCTTCGACGACGCTGAGATTGTGCTCGACCATCAGCACGGTACGGCCCTGCGCAAACTTCTTGATCAACGCGACAACGCGGCTCACGTCCTCATGCGCCATTCCCTGCGTCGGTTCATCGAGCAGCATCAACTCCGGTTCCAGCGCAAGCGTCGTCGCAAGTTCCAGCGCCCGCTTGCGCCCGTAGGGAAGCTCTACCGCGTTGAGTTGCGCATGATCAGAAAGCTCGACACTTGCCAGTATCTGCATGGCCTTGTCACGCAAATGGTCGAGAGCGCGCTCGGAACGCCAGAACTGGAACGAACCGCCCATTTTTCTTTGCAGCGCAATGCGAACGTTCTCGAGCACCGTCATGTGGGGGAAGGTCGAGGAGATCTGGAAGGAACGCACCAGCCCGCGGCGGGCCACCCGCGCCGGCCGCTCGCCGGTAATGTCGCCGCCCTTGTACAGAATGGTTCCGGACGATGGCAACAGGAATTTGGTCAGCATGTTGAACATCGTCGTCTTGCCGGCGCCGTTGGGACCGATCAGTCCGTGAACGCTGCCTTCACGCACCCTGAGATCAACGCTCTGTACCGCTACGAAGCCGCTGAATTCACGCGTGAGCGCGCGGGTCTCGAGTATGTATTCAGCGCTCATGCAAGCTCACTGGCTGCCGGAAGGTTGCGCGTTGCGCACGACAGGCGTCCGCCCCACCGCTTCGCGGAAACCGCCAACCGCACCGGTGCCGCGGCGAGACAAACCCGCCGGACGGTCGTATCAATGCAACGGTGTTGTTCAATGCGGACCACCCGGCAAGCTACTCCAGGGCGCTGTCCGGCAACGCCAGCAGCGAGCCGGCGGTCCAGTCAGTGATGATGACCCCATGCGTTGTCACAGGCAGGGGTTCGACGAGGTCCGCGCCCGTGCCCGAACCCGTCTCGCCGGCATCCCCGTGGTCGAACATCACCGCCGGCGCCGAGTCGATGGTACTGACAACGCCGGGTACGCTTTCGGAGTCCTGCGTTGCGGGGAAACCGCCGCCGGCATCCGCATCCCGGGCGGAGGTTATCGCGGCAGTGGCATCACCGGACATCGCCTCCGGCGATGCGGCATCCGATGGTGCCGCCAACCCATCCTCGATGCCCTGCCGTTGCAACTCTTCCTCGAACGCCTCCAGCAACTCGCCCGCCGATTGACCTAGTTCGCCCGACTTCAGGATGTCATCAGACAAATCGCCGGCTGCTTCGTCACCCCGGGAGTCCAGAGCGGAAGTTGCGCCGGGGGCAGGATCACCGTCTCCGCCAAAGCCCTGGACGTCGTCCGGCCGCTGCTCTCGCTGCCTGTCCTGTAACGCCTGGATGCGCGTATCGAGATCCACGTAATAGTCTTGCAGGCGTTTGCGGCTTTCCTGTTGTTCGCGCTGCAACTCCTCAACAAGACCACGCAATATCGTGGTCTCGTGTTGCGTCGCCTCGAGATCGCGCAGCATCCGCAACATCGGACCCGAGTCGATCGCGGCGCGCGTGCGCTCGTTCTCCCTGATCAGATCGGCGAGTTGCAAACGCAGTTGTGCCAGGCCCTGATCTGTGCGCTGCAGACCGGACTCCAGTTCCGCAGAACGGCTGCCCGTTTGCGCCAGATCGGCCTGGCGCCGCTGATCGGCCTCCGAGATACGGCCCTCCGTTTCCCTGAGCCGGCGGTCCAGCGCGTTGAAGCTTTGCAGGTTGCGTTCGACGCTGACCCGCTGCTCCTCGCGCGCGGCCACCAGGTTGGAGAGGAATTCCGTCGCGGTCGCCAACGCCTGGTTCGACTGGGCGGATGCGGTGTCTGCCCGTGTCCGGACTTCTGCCAACTCCTTTTGCAGTGCAGTGATACTCGCTTGCGCTTCGAGTGCCGCAGCCTCGGCGCGCGCCGTCTCTGCCTCGTTCCGGCTGCGATCGGCAGCAAGCTGCTCGCGTAGTTGTGCAATTTCACGCCGCTGACGGCGCACCTCGTCCGCCCGGGCCTGTTCCGGGTCAGACAGCGAAAGACAACTTCGTCACGTGGGCGCATCGCGCCCGTCTCGTCAAAACCGGTTGCACTGGAGCCGCCCCAATCGTGAGCGGTGCGCCAGAGGTCCTTTGCGCCACGGTCCGGCCGCCGGTACCGGACCGGCGCGACGCCGCGAGAACAATTGACCGCTGCGACGAAACCGGCATTTCAGTAAACAATGTCAGCACGGCGGTTCAAGCGATAGCTGTCCTCGTCCCTGCCAAAAGCGACCGGCTTTTCCGCGCCGAAACTCACCGTGTTGATGCGATCGCCCCGGACACCCAGTAACTCGAGCGCGCGCCTGACTGCCTCGGCGCGCCGTTGCCCCAGAGCGATGTTGTATTCGCGGCTGCCCCGTTCATCGCAATTACCCTGAATCTCGACTTGCAACCCGGGGTTTGCCATCAGAAATTCGGCATGCGCTACGATGACGGGTTCGAAGCGACTGTCAAAGCTGCTTTCGTCGTAGCCGAAATAGATGCTGAACTCGGCCGGTTTTCCGGGCAGGTCCGCTTCACCGCCAGACACGCCCGATCCACCGGACGCAGCCCCGTCCATTGCATCCGCATCGCCGGACGAATCCGCGCGATCTGCGTAGTCATCCTGCCCGGCTTCGCCGGTGGACGCACCACCCCGTTCCGCACCGCCCGCCGAAGAACCGGCTTGCCCGCTCTCGTAGTCCGGCGCGGTCTGCTCATCACGCATCCGGTCGAGTTCCGACTCGGTCGCCGCAAGCTCACGCCGCAGGCGTTCGATTTCCGCTGCCGCCTCGCTGTCGCCCTCCATGGCGTCTTCCGCCGGGATTTCGTAACGCTGTTCAGGGAAAACGGCGATTTCGTCGACGGCACCGGTCTCCGGTTCCGTGCCGGCAGAAGCCTCGTCGGACTCTGCGTCGAGCTGCTGTATCACCGGCGGCTCAACGGGTGCTTGCGCGTCCGATGGCGCGTCCGCGGCATCCGCCGTTTCCTGCACATCTTCGGCTGCCTGCTGTTGGCCTGCCGTCGCGCCTTCGGTCGTTGTCGCGCGACTGGCTCCGGAACTCGTGCTCGTGCTCGAACATGCGGCAAGGCTCGCGGTCAGGATCAAAGCCAGCAGCACAACCGAATAACGACGTAACGAAGAAAACATAGTATTCACCTTCCAAAATATTGCCGCGCATCCGAAACCACGGGATACGCATGGATTGAAGCCTAGCAGATGCCGAAACTCCTGAAACCCGTCGCATCGCCTGGTGGAAATCACGGCCGCTCGCGACGCAAGCCGCCAGCAGATGATTCCGGATCGGATTTGGTCGCAGACCCCAGCCCACCGGGCTGTCCGGCGCCAAATGCAACAAGCGCGCTAACCGCGTTAGCCGTTTGCAGCAGCACAACTCTGGCCGATTGATTTCCTGACCGGGCGACATACGGAGTGACCGCGATTCTGCCCAAAAGCGCTAGATGCCTATTCTAACGCCGCGCCAGCGGTTGTCACGGGCCGAACAAGCCAGCCAGCGGTTGCCCCGCTGGCCCGCCGCGGCGCCAGCCGCTAGAATCGCCCGGATGACGCCCCCCACCCAGATGATCAAGTTCGCACTGAAAATCCGTACGCGCAGCGGGCTGCCGGTGGACAACCTGCTCGTTCAGGCGCGCGACCGTAGCGAGGCGGAGCGGCGGATCACGCAAATGTACCCGCACTGCGAGATCCTCGAATGCAGGGAAGTGCTCCCCACCGTGCGCGAGGACGACATCAACTTCGAAAACATCATTTCCATGATTTCGCGCACGCCCGAGGACAAGGACTGACGCGGGCTTCCGGGAGCGAGCGTATCGTCGCCGGCGGCAGTTGCTTCGGCGTCGGGCCTGCCGGAAAAAGCCAGGAACAAGCTGCGGCCCGGCCGGCTTATTCCTTCATTCGCCCGGTTGAGCGTCGGTCGCGACGTCTGCCGGGTCACGGCTCTCGATAAACCCGGTTTCGATCAACTCGCGCATCAGGGCGTCGTAATCGGCTGCCCCGCGGCTACCCGGCGCGTGCGAGAACACGTCTTTTTCGGAAGCGGGACTTTCCGCGACGGCCACGTTCTCGGAAATCCGGGTTGAGCAGATTTCATCGCCGTAGCGGTCCTTGAGCGAACTGAAAATGTCGTGCGACATCTTGCGGCGCGAGTCAAAACGCGTCACTACGTAGCGGCGATTTACCCGCCGCTTGAGGACGTGTTCCAGGGCTCTGAGGGTTTTCTCCACAGCGATGACGCCTTGCACGGCGAGATAGTCCGTAGACACGGGGATCAGCACCCGGTCCGACGCGAGGATCGCGGACAGGCTCAGAACGCCAAGCATCGGGCAACAGTCAATGAGGATCGGCCGCCCGGTGTTGAGGTTCTCCTTGACGATCCCGAGATTCAGACGATTGAGAACGTTGGGGCCCTTGCCGAACTTGGTGTCAACCTTGGAGAGTTCGAAATGGGCCGGGATGACCAGCCAGCCGCCATGCGCCGGTCGAATCAACTGCGTGAGCGGTTTGGCCTGGTCGAAGAAGCTGAACACCGAATCCTCGGGGTTGTCGACGCGCGCCCCGCAAACATAGGAAAGGTGGGCCTGCGGGTCGAGGTCGATGCTTAACGGGTTGTAACCCTGTCGCGCCAGCGCGGCACAGAGATTGAGCGACGTGGTCGTCTTTCCGACGCCGCCTTTCTGATTGAAGATCGCGATCTTTGCCATCAGGCGCTACCGTGCGCGGCCTTTCCCCGGTTCAGGTCCTGGAGCAAGGCGTCAATTGGTGCGGTCATGACGGAGTCACCTCGAGAATCAGTTTGCAGTTGCATCCGCGTCACGCGCCCAGTCGCGAGCGCGCGCAACGGCACGGTGCCACATCGACTTGAGCCTGTCAGCCTGGTCCGGTGGCATCTCCGGCTCAAAGCGCCGATCAAGCTGCCAGTGTCGCTCGAGCACGCCTGCGTCGGGCCAGAAGCCTGCGGCGAGCCCGGCCAGGGAAGCGGCGCCAAGCGCCGTACTCTCATAATTTTTCGGGCGCGCCACGGGCACGCCAAGCATGTCGGCCTGAAACTGCAGCAACAGGTCACTCTGGCTGGCCCCGCCGTCTACACGCAGTTCCGTCACCTCGATGCCCGAATCCGCCTCCATGGCTTGCAGTATGTCCGCCGTCTGATACGCAATGGACTCGATCGCCGCGCGCGCCAGATGGCCGGCGCGGCTGCCGCCGGTCAGGCCAATGACAGTGCCACGGGCCAGCGGGTCCCAGTGCGGCGCGCCCAGCCCGGCGAACGCCGGCACGAAATATACCCCGCCGTTGTCCGCTACGCTTGCGGCAAGCTCATTGACTTCACCCGAGGAACGTATCAATCGAAGGCCATCGCGCAGCCACTGCACGACGGCACCACCGACAAAAACGCTTCCCTCGAGTGCGTAATCGACCCGCTCGCCGATTTTCCAGGCCACTGTCGTCAACAGCCTCGAGCGCGAACTGATCGGCTGGTCTCCCGTTTGCATCAGCATGAAACAGCCGGTGCCGTAGGTGTTCTTCACCATGCCCCGCCTGACACACTGCTGTCCGAACAGCGCCGCCTGCTGATCCCCGGCAATGCCGCCGATCGGTATGCACGCGCCCAATACCGAACGGTCAGTCTCGGCACATATTCCCGACGAGTCCACCACTTGCGGCAACAGCGAGCGCGGAACGCGGAACAACTCCAGTAACTCGTCGTCCCAGTCGCGCGTATGGATATTGAACAACAACGTGCGCGACGCA
>LJTS01000038.1 GCA_001304425.1 Betaproteobacteria bacterium SG8_40 | reverse complement strand
AGGAATCGCGCCGTTGATCGCGTCGATTTCTGACATGCGCTTCGCCATATGGTCGAGCAGCATCGACGGGCGGGCGCCGGGGATCTTCGTGCCGAAGTTATGCACGTACGCTACCGGATCGTCGAAATCGAGCTTGATGCCGCGCGCTCGCGCAACGTTATAGGCTTCGATTGCACAGCCCGAAGCGCTTCGCCAGGCATCTGCATCGTTCATCACTTCGCCAACGGTCAGTCCGGTAAGCGTGCAGGTGCCGGAAAAGCAGACGTTGCAAATGAGTTTTTCCCAGATCAGCTGATCGATGTCGTCAAAGCATTTCACCCGGAATCCGCCCGAGCGCCATACTTCTGCGACTGCCTCCAGCCGTGGCGTGATCGGCCCGCCGAATTCTCCCAGCCGTACCAGTTCCATGCCGTTGTGGTGAGCGTGTCCGGGGCCGCGCATGGAGGCACCGAAGCCTCCCACCACGCCGACCATGACATGTTCCTTGCCGACGACGCGGGCCGCCGTGTCCGGTCCGCCAAGCCCGTTCTGAATCGAAAGCAGGACGGTGTCCTTGCCGATCAGCGGCTTTGCGGCGCCTGCAGCACGCTCCACGTCCATGGTTTTGGTGGCGAGTATGACGAGTTCGCAAGGCCCCGCTTCGGCCGGGTCGGTTGTGGCATGCAGTTTGACGGTGCGGTCACCGGACACCCCTTCGAGCCGAAGCCCGTTGGCGCGCATTGCATCCACATGTTCTTGCCACGAATCGATGGCCCATACTTCATGCCCGGCATCGCCGAGCAGTCCCGCATAGACGCTGCCCATGGCGCCGCAGCCCATGATGGCGATTTTCATTGCTTGGCTTTCCTCCCGAATTTGAACGCTCTGGCGCCGAATTTTACGCTAGTGTGACTGATTTCTCCGGGTCCGGCGTGCTTGTCCGGCAAATGGTTGGCGGCGTTGATGGGTTCGCCTGCTGAGGGCGTGAACCGGGATGACGTATGATGCGCTTCAAGGCGCGAGCGGAGTAGCGATGCACAGAGTCCTTCATGCCATTGTTGCCGTGGTATTCCTGATGATGGCGGCGATCCAGTTGAATGATCCCGACCCGGCTTATTGGATGGCCGTCTACGCTGCGGTTGCCGCGGTTCCCCTGGCGAGGGTCTTGCACCGCCGTTTGCCCAGCGTCTCGCTGATCGCCGGTGGCATGGTGCTGGCCGGCTTGATCATCGCGGTGCCCGGGTTCGTCGATTTCCTCGTATCGCGCGACTTCACATCCATTAACGACAAGATGACGCCGGATAAACCGTATGTGGAATCGGCGCGGGAGTTCATCGGCTTGCTGATGGCAGCGATTTGCCTGATGGCGTATTCAACGCCGTGGCGGCGCTGAACTGCGTTTCAGGCAGCTACCGTGTTCCGCAAGTTCGACCAGGCGGGCATACCATGCGCAAGGAAATGGGCGGCAGAGAAAAAACGGAGGCTGAGGCAATGAAACGAGTGTCGCGACACATTCTTGTGGTTCTGTTGCTGGTGCTTGCACCACTGGCGCTGGCCGAGCCGCCGGGCAAGAACGGCGCGGACGGGATCGATCTCAGCCAGCGCAAGTCGTTGACCCCGCAGGAGGCGGCTTCCCTGCAAAATGAAGACGTCATTTACCTTGACGTGCGCAGCACCCTCGAGTGGCTTGCCGGGCATGTGGAGGGCGCGATTCACATACCCCATGACGAAGTGGCGCGGGATGTGGGCTCGGCGTTGCCCGATCGCTCGATACCCGTCATTGCCTACTGCGCGTCCGGTGGGCGTGCCTCGTACATTGTCGAGACGATGCGCAAGCAAGGCTATACCGTGGTGCCGGTAACCCCGGGCGGATACCGCGAACTGATTGCCAACGGCATGAAAGAAGACTGACGCGGATAGGCGGCGCGGGGTTGAACAAGGCGTTACGCGGCCGCGCGCGAAACGACGCGCAGAACGCGGCAGCACAGGTCGAGCGTTGGCGTCGCGACGCCGAGTTCCGCTGCCAGTTTCAGGGTGTGATCCAGTGTCTCGTGGACTTCCAGTCGGCGGTGACGATCGGCGTCCTGCAGGATCGACTGGCGGAAATCCGGGGCGCTTGTCTTCATTCGTTCGCCATGTGCCTGCACGGCCTTGACTGCATCCTCTTCGGTGCCATTGACGAAGGCCGGACTGCTGAATCCGCTGTCCTGTAACTTGACGCCATGCCGAATGGCGACGTTTGCCGTCTCGCGCATCACGCGCGCCGCGATCAATGCCGTATCGGCGTCGGCCATGAAGCGCCAGGTAGGCTGGCGGGTCATCACCGCAAGCGTGCTGAACCCCGACCAGCCGACGAATTTCGACCACTCCGTGGAAGTGATGTCTTCCGAGGACTGCGCCTTGAGCCCGGATTGCGTGAACGCATCGACGATTTCCTGCACGCGATCAGATTGTCCGCCGGAGGGTTCGCCGATGATGGTCGGGCCGGCCATGTTGTAGCGTACGGCGCCGGGAAGGCCGTTTTCGGCGGGCAGCACATCTCCGCCGATCATGCTGATTGCACCCAGCGTGTGCTGTTGTCCGAATACGTCGCTGAGCAGGTTGTTCTTGAGAACGCCGTTTTGTACGGAAAACACTCGGTCTGCCTTGAGTGCCCCGAGGCGTGCCAGTGCATCCGCCGTGTCGTAGGTCTTGATGGCGACGATCAGTACGTCGGTCCGGCGCAGGCTTTCCGGTTGGGTGACGACGTTGCAGCGAATCGAGAAGGACTCCTGCCCGGTGACCGCAATGCCGTGTTCCGCAAGGCCTGCGCCTCGCGTTCCGCGGGCAATCAGCGAAACGTCATGGCCGCCGCGCGCCAGGTAAGCGGCATAAATCGAACCCAGTGCGCCAGCACCCAGAACTACGAAATTCATGGTCTTATCCCCGGTTCAGAAAACAGGACATCGTTTGAAAATTGCGATACGGACTCCCCGGCCCGGGGCAAGGCGATCACGGTTTCCGCTCCCCTCCGCGGTATACGTGACGCGAAAGCTTTGCCGATGGGGACCGGGCAATCGCGCGGGCAAACCGCGTGCGGGAACAGGGATGCGGGAGGCAGTGAAACATTCGCGCCGGATCGGCCCGACTACAATGCCGGTGACCGGTCTTGTGGTTGCACATTCGCGGCATTGAACAGACAAGAGCCAGGAGAATCGTTGATGATTGATCGTGATATTGACATCCGGACCGCTGACGGCGCAATGAATACGTTCATTACCCACCCCGAAGAGGGCGGTCCGCATCCTGTTGTGATGTATCTGATGGATGCGCCGGGCAAACGCGAGGAACTGCACGATATGGCCCGGCGCCTGGGTACGGCCGGCTACTACGTGATGTTGCCCAATCTGTACTACCGCAGGGTGCGCGAGTTCAGCAAGACGCCGGACAATCGCGAGGAAATGTTCGAGCACATGCGCTCAGTCAGTATTGCCATGGCGTGCGCGGATATACAGGCCATGTTTGATTTTGCGGCGAAGGACGCCGCTGCCAGCGATGGCAAGGCAGGCTGTGTCGGGTATTGCATGAGCGGGCCGTTTGCATTCTCGGCGGCGGCAAGATTTGCGGACCGCATCGCTGCCGCCGCTTCGATCCACGGCGTGAGGTTGTTTTCCGAGGCCAGGGACTCGCCGCATCGCGATGCGCACCGGATCAGGGGCGAGATGTATTTCGCGTGTGCCGAGACCGATGAATTCGCGCCCACGGAAATGATCGAGGCGCTCGATGCTTACCTGAAAGGCGTCGATATCAACGCTCGCATCGAGTGGTATCCCGGCACGCAGCACGGCTGGGTGTTTCCCTCGAGGGGCGATCAGTATGACAAGGCTTCTGCTGAACGGCACTGGGAGCGATTGCTGGCGATGTTCGGGCGCTGCTTGTAGAAGCCGGCCGCATTGCCGATTCGTGCGCCGCGCAAATGCTGGTAGCCGTGGCGCGCATTGATGCAGATTTACTACACCGGCATGCAAATATCGGGTGTCGAACGGGTGCGGGCGCATACATCTGCCCGGATAGTTGTTATATTAGCGGCGTACTGAAGTTTGTCGATTAACTTGATGATTGGAGAGGGTAATGGCTGGTACTGCTGCTGCACGAAAGAAATCCGGGGCCGCTTCGAATTTGAGAAAACTCGTTGCAAAGGACATCGCTGCATTGAAGGCGAACCACAGCGGTCAGATCGCTGCGATGAAAAGTCGGCTTGAGTCGGCGAGAAAGTCGGCGCTGGCAAATGCCGACAAGCTGAGAAAGCAGGCCGCAGCTCAACAGAAAAGGGTTGCCGCGGAACTCAAGAAGATGAAGAAGCAGGCGGAAACCCAGAGGAAGAAAGCGGCGGCGGAGATTTCCAGGGAACTCGAGAAGCTGCGCAAGCAGGCGGCCGACTGGATCGCCAGTTCCGGCAAACCGGCTGCCGCGAAAAAGAAAAAAGCCACTAAAAAGAAGTCGGCCTCGAAGAAAAAGGCAGTGAAGAAAACGGCACCGAAGAAAAGAGCCGTGAAGAAAACTGCAGCGAAGAAAAAAGCAGTCAAGAAGGCCGCGCCGAAAAAAAGAGCGGCGAAGAAAGCCGCGCCGGCCAGGAAAGCGACGTCCCGGAAGAGAACCGCGCGCAAGGGGCGCTGAGCAGGAGCCTGTCATCCATCCCGGCACTGATCCAACAGGCCGGGATGGCGCAGCTTGAGCCGTATGCCGGCGCGGGGCGGTGTGATATCGATGAGCCGCCAGTCTGCCGGGCGCTACCCGGACAACTTGCTCATCGTCCCCGTATCCCGAAATCGGCGCTCAGGCGTTCGGTGTATACAACTCCAGGCAATTGCCTTCCGGGTCCGGCGTGCGGAATGCGGTAAATTCCGCGCCGGCCTTCGGTTCGGCACCGAATTTTTTCGCCCACTCGTTGAGCGCCTTGATGGAGGGCACGCGGAAGCCTACGTGCAGGTCTTCGGCACGATTGATAGGCTCGCCCTCGACGAAGGCAATCAACACGCCGGGGCCGCGCACCAGGTGCTTTTCCGCCTTGAGGCCAAAAGTCTGCGCATACCATTGCGCCAATCCAAGCGGATCCCTGGCTGGAATATTCAGATGCTCGAGCTGTAAATCGGACACGATGGTTTCCTGATTGAGTTTGTAAGGTCAGTTGAAGTCCGGGCCGCGAAGCCGGCCAACCGGCAACGCAGTGCGGGCAACCCCATTGCGGCTTCGCGATCGCGGGTGAACCCGTCTGCGAATGCTACACTCTGACGGCGATTGCTGTCCAAGCAATGCAATGCGCCTCCCCGCGCATGAGCCGGTCCGGGGCGCTTGCGAACATGTTCTGCAACATCGGCTATGCCGATGCCTGGAGGAAAGTCAGATGATCATTTCGTCCGAAAGTTACCGCCGCCTGGTGAGCCGTGCCCCGGCAACGATACAGGCAGGCCGCGCGCAATATCTGACGTCGCCGCAGCCGGCCGCGGTGGCGGGCCCCGCTTCCAACGCGCACATTTTTTCGGAGCATGCGGGCCGCGCCCTGGAACCCTCCGCGCCGACCGGCATGATCGACATTGACAGGTCTTCGGAACTGGGCACCGCGTATCCGGCAACGACAACTAATCTGCTCGCCCGCTATCTGGTTTTGCGCGAAGGCGATGAACACGAGTTCCTGGCCCGGGCGGCGAGCGTGCTTTGCTACGTTATCAAGGGTAGCGGCCGCGCGTTTCGTGAAGACGAAGTCATCGAGTGGACCGAAGGCGACGCATTCCTGTATCCGGGCGGAGAACCGATACTGTTCGAAGCACCCAATGGCGATGCCGTACTGTTCGTCGTATCCGATGAGCCGTTTCTTGCGTCGCTCGGCTGTGCCGCGCCGCCCGACGATGAAGCCAAGGTGCAGTCCGTGCACTACACGGCAAAAACCATTGCAGCCCAGTTCGAGGACATGCAGGCGGGCTCGAAAACACCGACGACGCAAGCGGTCCTGAAGCTTGGCAGTGCGCCATTCGAACGCGCAGGATGTGTTGCGCCCTTGATGGCTGCCGGTCTTGCGACGATGGAGCCGGGCGCCGAGCAGGCGCCGCACTGCCACGACGCCGATACGATTTCATTGTGCCTGGAGTGCGACAAGGTGTTTTCCCTGATCGATGGAAACCGCTGCGACTGGGTGCCAGGTGCCGCATTGTTGACGCCGGCGGGCGCGCCGCACTCACAGCACAACGAGGGAGACAGGAGAATGGTCAGCTTCTTTGTGCAGGATCGCGGACCTCGCGGCGTTCGCACCTGGGAGCCGGCCGCGGACGAAGCCGTCGCGGCCTCCGAAAGCGAGACTGCAACGCTAGCAAAGTAAGTGGCCGCTTTTGCGCCCTTCCCGTTGCAGCGGGGAGCCGCGCTTACGAGAGGCCCCGGTCGCTAGCGTCGTTTTCCTGTGCGTTTTGCCCGGCTGTTCGTCGAGACGCGTTCTTGCGCAAGGGTCTGCTGGTCCGCTTCCCGGAACAGCCAGTCGACGAATTCGGCGACATCGGAATTGCTTGTTGCGGTGCTGGAGGTCAGCACGTAATAGGCGCGCTGCGCGGCGGATTTGTCAGTGAACGGCGCCACCAGCCGGCCATCCTGCAGCATGTGCTTGAGCAGCGGGCTTCGTCCCAGCGCGATGCCCTGCCCGCTGGCTGCGGCAACGACCACCTGATCGTACTGGTTGAACCGTACCGAGCCCGCTGCCCGCAACTCCTGGAGTCCGACCGATTCGAGCCAGGTCGGCCAGTCAAGCCACGGAATGCGGCTGGCGGGATCGTCATAGTGCAACAGGACATGGTTACGAAGGTCGGCGGGTACTGCGAGAGGCTTTTCGGGATCGGTTAGTAACTGCGGCGCGCAAACCGGGAACACCTCTTCCTCGAACAGTTTTCTTGCGTTCCCGTCAGGCATCCCGCTGGTGTAACGGATGGCAATTTCGACGTTGCTGCGCTCGAGATCCACCATCTTGCTGGTCGTCGATATGCGCACATCCAGTTGCGGATGCTCGCGCGTGTAGTGGGACAACCGGGGAATCAGCCACAAGGATGCAAACGAAGCCGTCGTCGTCACGGTCAGCGTGCGCAATTGCTGTTCGTCGCGGATCTTGCGGGCGACGTCCTCGATCGTGCGCAAGATTCCCGGCACCGCCTTGTAGAGGGTCTCGCCGTGCCGGGTGAGCACCAGCGTTCGCGGGTGCCGCTCGAATAGCGGCACGCCGAGCCATTCTTCGAGCGACTTGATCTGCCGGCTCACCGCTGACTGCGTCAGATGGAGTTCGGCTCCGGCCTTGGTGAAACTGAGGTTGCGCGCAGCCGTTTCGAACCCCTCGATGAGGTCGAGCGGGGGCAAGTCGTACGGCCTGTTACGCATTCCGGATACGCATACGTCACATTCCAAACTATCGTTTGAGTGGGAAAGGGTGGCGCCTGAGAATACATCCCACTGGCACGCCCATTATGGACTGCCTCCTTACCAAGGAGGGATCGCATGAACAACGAAATCGACAACGCAATTCTCAAACTAGACCAACATCGCAATCTGACCCTGCGGGAAGCGAAGGGCGATTGCATCCACGTCCACTGGGGCCATCTCTGGGTGACCCGCAATGGCGACCTCAGGGACCATGTCGTCAGCAGCGGCGAGTCCCTGGCGATTGACCGTCCGGGCACGATCGTCCTGACGGCGCTCAGTGAGGCTGGCGTGTCGTTGATGAAACGTTGCGCCGGGAATGCCGCGACGGCATCCGTTGTGTTGCAGCAATGCGGCAGCGCGGTTTCCGGCGGCGCGACAAGGGAGCAGGGCGGGGTTCCGGCAAGCCCGGTTGCGCGAGCAACAACCGCCATGCACGATTATCCGGAGTATTCCGAGATTGACCGTCACGTCAATCTTGCGCATCAGTTGCGCGCGCGTTATGTCATTGATGCGCTTGGAAACGCGTGGAATGCCCTGCGCGGCGTGTTCTCCGCCTGACGTTCGCCGACAACTGGCCCGCGCGGGAACGCAACCGCTGTTTCGGCGCGGCGCTTGCGCGCGGAGGTGACGTGCGCATTGCGACAATTCGAAAGCGGGCCGTGATCACGAGGCCGCCTCGAACCCATCGACGCCGGCGTGTCGCGGCGCAGCATGCCACCACGTTCGCAAAGTGGACGATTTCGTTGACACCTTAGATCGATTCTGTAATCTTTCCCTTACCTTGGGCAGCGGTCCAACGCGGCGTGCTGTTCCGGGACCCAATCAAACATACAAATGAGGGGAGAGGAGCTATGAGTCGAGTCAGTCGAAAAGTGCTGACCGGCATTGCCGGAGTCGTGCTGGTTACAGCATCGGCTGCGAGCTTTGCCGACCGGGGTCAGTGGCTTCACTATGGCGGGAACGACCGATCGAACACCCGTTACAGTGAACTCAAGCAGATCAAGACCAGCAACGTTCACAAACTCAAGGTCGCGTGGATGCACTCGCTGGGATCTCTGGAAACACAGGAGTCAACCCCGCTGGTCGTCGGTGACACGATGTATGTAACGACATCGACCGGGCCGCGTTACGTTTTTGCGCTCGACGCGAAAACCGGCAAGACCAAGTGGGCACACCAGCCGGAAATGCCGAACGATTATTTCGCCACGGTTTGCTGTGGTCTGGATAACCGCGGCGTCGCTTACTCGAACGGCAAGATATTTTTCGGCCGCCTCGATGCGAAACTGGTCGCGCTCGATGCCAATACCGGCAAGAAGCTGTGGACCACGACGGTGGAGAACTACAGAAACGGCCATGCTATTACTTCGCCGCCTCTGATCGTCAATAATCTGGTCGTGACCGGAATCGCAGGTGGCGAATACGGTATCCGCGGTTTCATTGCGGCTTACGATCAGGAGACGGGCGAAGAGGTCTGGAAGACCTACACCATTCCGGGTCCGGGTGAGCCGGGCAATGAAACGTGGAAGGGCGATTCGTGGAAGACCGGCGCCGGATCCACCTGGGGTGTCGGTTCCTACGATCCCAAGCTCAACATGATTTACTGGTCCACCAGTAATGCCGGTCCCTGGGGCGGTCACACGCGCAGTATCGATTCCTCGGAATTCGGTGATCTGACCAACAAGTGGACGGCGTCGCAGCTTGCGTTCGATGCGGACACGGGCGCGATCAAGTGGGGTTATCAGTTCACGCCGAACGATGTCTGGGACTACGACGGCATCAACGAAGCCGTGCTCTACGATCTGAAGATTGGCGGCAGGACGGTACCGGCACTGATGCACGCCGACCGTAACGGCTTCTTCTACGTGCTGAACCGCGCGACTGGTGAACTCATCTCGGCTGATCCGTTCGTCACGGTGAACTGGGCGACGCACATTGACCTCAAGACCGGCCGTCCGGTCGAGGCAGCCAACAACGAGAAGCGGCCGCAGTTGGGCAAGTGGGCACGCAACGTCTGCCCGAACCTGATCGGCGGCAAGAACTGGTCGCCAATGGCGTACAACCCGGATACCGGGCTCGTGTACCTGCCGGCGTTCAACATGTGCATGGACATCGCCAACAAGGAAGAAGAGTACACGCCGGGCCGTTTCTACCTCGCGTCGGAATTCAACCTCGACATGTCAGGCGCCTCGGGTGATCACCTTGCCGAATTCATGGCGTGGGATCCGGTCAAGAAAGAGAAGGCATGGGTCATCAACGAAGACCTGCCATTCGTGAGTGGCGCGATGACAACCGCAGGTGGTCTGGTGTTCTATGGCAACCAGCACGGCATGCTCAAGGCAGTCAATGCGAAGACCGGCAAGGTGCTGTGGGAGTTCGACGTGGGTACCGGCATTATTCAAAGCCCGATGACCTACACCGTTGACGGCAAGCAGTATCTTGCAGTTGTCGCCGGCCGCAGCAAGGGACCACCCTCGTTCTTCGGTAAGATTGGCCAGCGCGTTGTTGATGCCAGCCCTGAAGGCGGCATCCTGGTTGTGTTCGAGCTGTAACGGTCAGAAGTCGTTTTGGTAGTGGAATGCGGCGGGGCGTTTACGTCCCGCCGTTTTTCCGTCCAGAGTCAAGAATGTATGGAGGTATCCTCGCAGTGAAGCCGTTTTCTGGATTGTTTACACCGGCAGTAGTGCTGGCCGCCGGGTTGTTTGTTTTACCACTTGCCGCATCCGCTGCCGACGCGGAACTGGTCAATCCCTATGCCGGACGCGAAGACATTGTCGAAGAAGGCGGCAGCCTTCTGAACCAGTACTGTTCCCACTGTCACGGCCCGTGGGCGGTGCAGGGCGAGCGCCCGCGGGATTTGCGCCGCCTGAATCTGCGCTATGGAGACTATGCAATGTCGACTTTCTACACGACCGTTCAGAACGGACGCCCGCCCAAAGGAATGCCACCCTGGAAAGGTATTCTCGAAGACGACATCGTCTGGAAAATCTACACGTTCCTGCAGTCGGTTCAGGTCGAGGACTGATCGCCATATCTGCGGGCATCAGTGCTGATGCCTACAGCGCAAAGCCTGCCCGGCGCGGAGTTGATCTGACCGGTCCGGGATGATGGTGGAGCGGGAAACCTTGCCGCCCGGAGCCGGCACCAGCCTGGTGCCTATCGCGCCGGCCTGTTTTCCAGCCAGAATACCGGACGGTTGTCGTTGCCGGGTTCGCCAAGGTATTTCGCGGGCGCCATCTCGTAGGCGTAATCATTGAGCCGCGCCATCATTTCCGCGACGCGCTCCGGATAGGCGCCGGCCTGGTTCTCTGCTTCCTCAGGGTCGTTCGCGATCTGGAACAACTCGATTCGCGCCGGCATGGCCGTGTGCACAATCAGCTTCCATTCACCGGCACGCAAGGCGCCATGGAACGCCTCGATGTTGAGCAGAATCTCCTTTCCCTTGCGTGTCGTGAGTTTTCCTTCGGCGATGATGGGGAGCGCATCCACGCCATCGGGTTCTCTGGTTTGTTCCAGCGAGGCGCCGCCGGCCGTCAACAAGGTCACGTACATGTCGGTGACATGGATTGGCTGGGTCACGATGGTTTTCGGCTTGATGCGCGCAGGCCAGTGTGCCAGTGCCGCAACGCGCACGCCGCCTTCATAGAGGCTGCCCTTGCCCTGGCGAAACACGCCGTTGTCCGCGACCGGACTACGGATGTCGCCGTCGCCGGTAGCGAAACGCATCGGCAAGGCGCCGCCGTTGTCACTGTGAAACACGATCAGCGTGTTATTCAGCATGCCGCGTTTCTCAAGTGCGGCGACAATCTTTCCGACCGCGGCATCGAGCGCTGTTACCGCCGCTGCGTAACTGCGGCGTGCGTCGTCCTCGACTTCCTTGTACGAGTCGATCAGCGTCCGCGGCGCGCCCCAGTATTTCGCCGGCGTGTCGAATGCCGCGACCAGCAGCAGCGGCGACGCGGCGGGTTGTTTCTCGATAATGGCCGCTGCTTCGGCAGCGATCAGTTCCGTTACGTAGCCGGACTCGCGAATGAGGCGATCGTCGCGGTACCAGTCGGCCTTGGCATCCTTGCGCAACACCGGCTCGGCAAGCCCGCCCAGCGAGCCGTAGAACTGATCGAAGCCGCGTTGTGTCGGCCACAACGCCTTGTCCGAGTGGCCCAGCAGCCAGTTGCCCAGATAGGCTGTCCGGTAGCCCTTGTCCTTCAGCGCCTGCGCGAACGTGCGTTCTTCGGCGGGCAGTCCGTAATCACTTTCGGGGCCGATCGAAAGTGTCTGCAATCCGTATCGCATCGGATAGCGTCCGGTAAGCATGGCGGCGCGCGTCTGGCTGGAAAACGGTTGTGCGTAGAACGTATTGAGCGTGGCACCGTTGTCTGCAAGGCGGTCGAGGTTTGGTGTGCGCGGCAGGCCGCGATGGAATCCGACGTCGGCCCAGCCCAGGTCGTCGGCAAGGATGTAGACGAGGTTTGGCCGTTGCAGGTCCCGCTGCCCGCCATCCGCCGGCTTCGCATCGGATTGCTGGGCAACACTGAGGTTGGTTACGAGCGCCAGCCCCAATGCTGCAATCACGCGGGCGACCCTGTCGTTGCCTCGTTTGCGGTCCAGGTTCATCGCTTCTGCCTCTGCCTGTGATGATTGTTCTCTATGATACGATCTTCGGAGAGTGCCACGAAGCGACGGACGCCTTGTCCGCCGCATGATCTTGCCGGGTGCTCCCTCGTGCCGGGCGGACGCGCTTCAGGGCCCGGCGTCTCGCAGCCCTTGTTCGTTGCTGGCGGTGCGTACTGAAATGTCCGAACCTGAATTGATATTCCGACGGCTGGATCATGCTGTTCGCCGTATCCGCCTGAACGAACGGCTGGAAGACGGTACGCGGCTGTTCATCGGTTTATTGATTCTGGCGACCGGATATCGGCTGCTGGGGACCGTGCTCGGCCCGGGGCCGGTAATGAGCGCGCTGCTGCCGTTGTTTGTCTTCGCCGCCGCCATCGTACTCACGTGGTTCGCCTGGCGCCTTGTTGGCCGTGATGTGCTCCTGCCGCCGGATCGAAGCGGCGCGGCCAGCGCTGTCGACACGCGGGCCGGATTGCACAACGAGACTTCCAGTGCGCTCTGGTTTGCGAACAGTAATTTCTCGGACGACTTTGTTCGCCTGCACCTTGCGCGTGCCGCACAGGCGCTGGGACGCCTGGACTTTCTCCGGCTCTTTCCCGTGACTTTGCCACGCAGTCTCCCGGCGGCATTGGTGCTGCTGGTGGTGATCGCGGCGTTGCTGGCAATGCCGCAGCGCG
>LJTS01000037.1 GCA_001304425.1 Betaproteobacteria bacterium SG8_40 | reverse complement strand
AAGCGAGCCGGGAATCCGCAATCGGTTTTCCAGGTACATGTTGCGCAAGTAGTAGGCGTACAGCGGGCCAGGCAGGTTGGTGCTATCGGTATTCCAGTAAAGCAGGTCGAACGCCGGGGGAGGCTTTCCGAGCAGGTAATTGTTGACGACGAAATGCCATACCAGTTCATTGGCTCGAAGGCTGGCAAAGGCGTTGGTCAGTTGCGACCCGGCGACAACGCCGCCTGCCGAGAAGTCATGCTCGCACTGCCGGACGTATGCTTCGTCGACGTAACTGCGGATCTCACCCACGTCCGAGAAATCGAGCATGGACGCGAGCAGGCTCAACGAGTGGACCGGACGTTCGCTGCGGGCTTCCTTGACGGCCAGTGCACTGGCGAGCAAGGTGCCGCCCACGCAGTAACCGAGCGCGTTCAGCGAGTCTGTACCCGAGATGTTCCGTGCCGCATCGATCGCCTCGAACACGCCCATTGCCATGTAGTCGTCCCAGCCGAGATGCCCGAGTGATTCGGAAACATTGCGCCAGGAAATCATGAAAGTGGTTACGCCCTGTTCAACGCAGTAACGCACGAAGGAGTTCTCGGGGCGCAAGTCCAGTATGTAGTACTTGTTGATGAACGGCGGGACGATGAGAAGAGGGCGTTCGCTGACTTGCTCTGTCTGGGCCCGGTATTGAAGCAGTTGTATCAGTTCGTTTTCGAATATGACCTCGCCTGGCGTAACGGCGATATTTCGTCCCGGTTTGAACGCGGATTCGTCGGTCATGGAAATGTGACCGCGCGCGAGGTCGTCAGCAAATGCCTTCGCACCGCGCGCAAGGCTTTCGCCACCGCTGCGGATCGCCCGCACGATCGACTGCGGATTGGTCACCGGATTGTTGGTCGGCGACATCGCGTCGATGAACTGGCGGCTGAAAAACTGAAGTCGCCGTCTTGTTTCCGGAGCAACACCCGGCACGGCGGCTATTGCGTCTATGTACCGTGAGTTGAGCAGATACAGACTGCGCATTACATTGAACCACGCAATATCGGTCCACTCGGGTGAAGAAAAGCGGCGGTCGCCGCTGTCCGGGACTGGATGCTCGCCGTCGTTCCGAAGTATTGAGATCCACTGCTTGAGATAAGTCTGCTGCAAGTCGGCCAGCTTCCGGCATTGCTCGGGAGAGGCAAGCAGCGCGCGGTTGATCTCCGCAATGTCGGCATCGCGCAGTGGCATCGATTGCATGAATCCCGTTGCGTGGGATTGTGATGCAGCGACGAGTTGCTGAAGTATGGCGTCGATGTCTGGTGGCTGCGTCGGCATTCTCGGTGGCAGGTTCTCCCGTTATTTCCGGTCCGTGCTCCAAATCTGGGGCGAGGCAACAATGCGGTCAACTCCGGACCTTGCGCGCTCTGCCGCAAAAGCGGCAAGCGGGACCATTGCCCTCGTTAGCTGTTGCAAAGCGGCACGCCAGTGCCCGTCGCCTTGCAGTTCATCAGACCGTCGGTGCCGGCCGAGCGGCACAGGTATGCCGGATCAACCCCGATACCCAGTACAGCCTGCAACCAACGTCAATGCGCAAAAAAACTGCCGACCAGGAGACGCACGAGCGCAATGGAACCGATACCAAGACCGATGAGAAACACCTGTTCGACGGTCGCTCCGAGTTCAGGCCGCTTGTGCAGTCCGGGGATGAGGTCGGCTACGGCAATATATATCATGCTGGCCGCGGCCAGGCCGAGTAGCGGCGGCACCAGGCCCTGAAGCGTTTGCAGCGCGAAATAGGCGAGCAGTCCGCCGACCAGGGTTGCTACGCTCGATAACAGGTTGAAGACGAGGGCACGCATTCTCGAGAATCCGGAATGCAGGAGGATGACGAAATCACCAACTTCCTGCGGTATCTCGTGGGCGATGATGGCGATGGTAGTCACGATCCCCAACCGGATGTCGCTCATGAATGCGGCAGCGATGAGGATGCCGTCGACAAAATTGTGGAACGTGTCGCCAACCAGGATCATCAGTCCGGTGCGCCCATGATCCGAGGGGTCATGGTGCAGGTCATGGGCGTCACACGACTCGACGTGACAGTGGCGCCACAGGACGAACTTCTCGAGCACGAAAAACAGAAGGATGCCGCCCAGCACGACGGCAGAGACCTGGTGAATGCTCGACGCGGTTTCAATCGCGTGTGGCAGGACCTCCAGGAATGCCGCGCCCAGCAGTGCGCCCACCGCGTAGCCAATGAGGCGCGATACGTTCATCGGCGAGGCACGGTATGCCAGTGCCGCTGCGGCGCCCACGCTCAGGAGAGCGCCAATCAGCGTGCTGAGCAGGATCCAGTTGAGGACGGTCATTCAATGTGGTCTCGAGCGAAGGCCGGAGTATAGCCGCTGCGGACAGGCACCGCGGGAAGTTCAGCTACGGGCCAACCAGATCAGCGCTGCCATTCGGCCACTGGCGCCGTCGCGGCGATAGGAAAAAAAACGCGCCGGATCCGTGTAGGTGCAGTGGTTGCCGCCGTAAACGGTGGTGACACCTGCATGCTGCAGGCGCTGGCGGGCCAGGCAGTACAGGTCAGCGAGCCATTTTTCCTCTCCATGCTTGCGGAAGGCACTCTGCGCCCGGGGATCATGGGTGACGAACGCAGTGTGAACGTCTTCACCGACCTCGAATGCCGTTGGACCAATCGCCGGGCCGAGATAAGCCATCAGTTCAGCGCCGGGAAGACCCATGGCTCTGACTGTGTTCTCGATCACGCCATCGGACAGTCCACGCCACCCCGCATGTGCAGCGGCGACGACGCTGCCGGCGCGATCACACAGCAATACCGGCAGGCAGTCCGCGGCCATGATCGCGCAAACGACGTTTGCGTCGGATGTAAAGGATGCATCCGCTTCAGTCGGTGGAACGATTTCCGAGGCGCCTACCACTCTCTTGCCATGAACCTGGCGCAACCACTTCGGTGCAGAGGGCAGACAGGTTTCAAGCCGGCGGCGGTTCTCGGCAACGTTTGCCGCATCATCGCCAACGGCATCACCCAGGTTCAGCGATGCATATGCGCCGCTGCTGACACCGCCGCGGCGCGTCGTGATCAGCGCCTTGACCCGGCCAGCAGCCGGCCAGTCCGGAACGATCCAGTCCTCTCGTGCGCTATCCATTGCGCAGGCGGTCGAGCAGTTCGGCAAGGTCATCCGGCAATGGCGAGTCCCATTGCATCGTTTCGCCGGATTCGGGGTGCCTGATTTGAAGGTGTTGCGCATGCAATGCCTGACGCCCGAATGCCCGTGCCGCTTGCGCCAGGCCGCCAGACACCGGGCCCGATTTGTAGACGGGGTCGCCAATCAGCGCATGGCCAATCGACGACAGATGTACCCGGATCTGATGGGTCCGTCCGGTTTCCAGACGACACTTCAGCAACGTCCACCCGGCACCGCTTTCGACAACCGTATAGTGCGTAGTCGCCGCCTTGCCGGTCGCGACTATTGCCATGCGTTTTCGGTCCCGCGGATGCCGGCCGAGAGGCGCGTCCACCGTGCCGTCGGCACCGATGACGCCGTGCACGATGGCAGCGTATTCGCGGGTGACGGTTCGCGCCTGCATCTGCCTGACCAGGTCGGTGTGTGCGGTCAGTGTCTTGGCGACAACCAGCAGTCCGCTGGTGTCCTTGTCCAGGCGATGAACAATGCCGGCACGGGGCAGCATCGCGTTCGCAGGCGCGTGCTGCAGCAACGCGTTGAGCATGGTTCCGCTCCAGTTGCCGCTGCCCGGATGCACGACCAGGCCCGCTGGCTTGTCGACAACGAGAATCGACTGGTCTTCGTAGATGAGATCGAGCGCGATATTCTCGGGACGGAACGCGAGTTCATCGGCCTGTGCCTGTACATACACCAATACGGTTTCACCGCCGTGGACTCTGCTCTTGCCGGTGCACGGCGAACCGTCAATCGTTACATGGCCGTCGCGAATCCACTGCTGCAATCGGCTGCGTGAGTAATCGGGAAACAAAATGGCCAGCGCCTGGTCAACACGCTTACCGGCCAGCTCGTCAGGAATCGTTGCGCTGCGTTGGCCGGCCGCCGGGGGTTCTGTCTTATAATCGGCCCGCTTGATGGCAGAATCTTCCTTGTTGCTGCTGAATGTTGTAACAGTATATTCTGATCCAGGATTCATCGGGCGACCGGCTTGCAATGCGTCGGGGCGTTGTTTGCCCGGCCCCGGGTATACGCATCGACCATGTGGCTGAGCCCTATACTGTGTATTTGAACAAGATTTCCGGAAGTTTGTCCGCAATGCGCTTGCACCTGCCGCGATTGTCTTTTCTGAGCCTGTTATTGCTGCTGGCGTTGGCCGGCGGCTGTGAGACCGGCAAGGTCGATATCACCCGGGACTGGTCGGCCGAGCGCATATATTATGCGGCACACGACGAGTTGGCGGACAAACGCTACGAAAAAGCCATCGACTTTTATCAGAAACTCGATGCGCGCTACCCCTACGGTCCGCTCGCCCAGCAGGGCAAAATCGAAATTGCCTATGCCTACTGGAAGAATGACGACGCGGCTTCGGCACTGGCCGCCTGCGACCGTTTTCTGCGCGAACATCCGAATCACGTCAACGCCGATTACGTCTACTACCTGAAAGGGCGCATCAATTTCAACGACGATCTCGGAATTGCGGGTTACTTTTTCAAGAGAGACCTGACCGAGCGTGATCCGGTTTCCGCCAGGGAAGCGTTCGACGCGTTCAAGTCACTGGTGACGCGTTTTCCGGACAGCAAGTACGCGAACGACGCACGTGCCCGCATGACCTACCTGGTCAACACGCTTGCATACCACGAGACAAACGTCGCCGAGTACTATTTTCGCCGCGGCGCCTACGTCGCGTCGGTGAACCGGGCGCAGGAAATAGTGACTGCGTATCCGCAAACCCCCGCGGTCGAGCGGGCATTGGCGATCATGGTCGCCAGTTACGACAAGATGGGGCTGGAGCAACTGCGTTCCGATACCGAGCGCACCTTGCGGCTGAATTTCCCGGACAGCACGATATCGCTGAAAGTGGAGGACCCGAAGTGGTGGAAATTCTGGTAGCGCGCTTAGCCGGCGCTGCTACCATCAGTGGACCGTCCGAGCCGGCCTTGCAGGCCGGCTTTTTTTTGAGTGCCATACAGGCAAAGGCCGATCACTGCGATTCGAAACCGGCGTCTTCAATCGCCTCACGGAGGTCTCCGACATTGACTTGCCCGGGATCGAACGACACGGTTGCCTGGCCTTGAGCAAGAGAAACATCGGCTTTGAGCACACCGGGTAGCGCCTGCAACACCTTGCCTACACTTCGCACGCACCCGTCGCAGGTCATGCCGCCCACCTTCAGTACTGTCGTTTCCATGATTCGTTCTCCAATGATGCTGTCGTGCAGTTTATTCAGCGAGCCGGTTTCCATTTCCGGAGCAGAATCGAGTTGGTAACTACCGACACCGAACTCATCGCCATTGCCGCGCCGGCAACAACAGGGTTAAGCATGCCGGCCACCGCCAACGGTATTCCGAGCGAGTTGTAAAAGAAGGCGAAGAAGAGGTTTTGCCGGATCTTGCGCAAAGTCGCGCGTGACAGGTCGATCGCGTCGGCGACGCCGAGCAGTTCGCTGCGCATGAGCGTGATATCGGCGGCCTCAATGGCAATATCGGAACCCGATGCCAAAGCGAAGCTGACGTCGGCCGCGGCCAGGGCAGGGGCGTCATTGATACCGTCTCCAGCCATTGCGACCAGCCCGCCATCGCCTTCGCGGCGCAGTCGGGTGACTTCCTCGGCCTTGTCCTGGGGCAGGACCTGCGCGCGCAGCCGTGAAATCCCGAGTTCGCGCGCGACGGCCTCGGCTGTCGCCTGATTATCACCGGTCAGCATTACTGTCTCGATACCCATCGCGCGCAGCCGTTCGACGGTAGCCGCCGCGCTCGGGCGCACCTTGTCGGCCAGGGCGAGCAGTCCCAGACACTGCCCATTGCGGGCTATCGCCACCACGCTGCGACCGCCTTGCGCGAGCGTTGCGACATCCTGCGCCTCTATCTTGATGCCCTGGTCGCCGAGATAGCGCGGCGAACCGAGCAAGCCCGTCGCCCCGTCGACCACTCCACTGACGCCCATTCCGGACCGCGAGACAAACTCCGTGAGCTTTCCCGGGGCCAGGTCGCGGGCCTGGCCATAGGCAAGTATCGCCTGCGCCAGCGGATGGCGCGATCCCTGTGCGAGCGTGATCGCGACCCGCAACAAATCGGCCTCGTCCCGCAACGCGGCGATTTCCACGACGGCCGGCTTGCCTTCGGTGAGAGTGCCGGTTTTGTCCACCACCAAAATACGGACTTTTTCCGCCCGCTCGAGCGCCGCGGCATCGCGTACCAGTATCCCTGACTGGGCGCCGCGGCCCGAGCCAACCATGATGGCAGTCGGTGTTGCCAGTCCGAGCGCACAAGGGCATGCGATGACAAGCACTGCAACGGCGTTTATCAAGGCCTCCGCGACTTCCCCGGACATGAGCCACCACCCGACGAACGTCAGCACGCTGATGACCAACACCGCGGGTACGAACACGGCAGCAACGCGGTCGGCTGTGCGTTGTATCGGCGCTTTGCTTCCCTGAGCCTTGCGGGTCAGGCGCACGATTTCGGCAAGTTGCGTTTCCGCACCTGCCGCTGCCGCCCGGACCTTGATCGAGCCTTCGAGATTCTGCGTTCCCGCGTATACGCGATCACCGTATCGTTTTTGAACAGGCATGCTCTCGCCGGTCAGCATGCTTTCGTCCACCGTCGTGGAACCGTCCACCACGGTGCCATCCGCCGGCAAGCGCCCGCCTGCGGCGATAACGACCACGTCACCCGGGTGAATTCGGGAAATGGCAACGCGCACTATGCGCCCGTCGCGCTCGATGTCGGCCTCGGCGGGCTGCAAACGAATCAGTTGCTCGATAGCCAGGGACGTGCGGCGCTTGGCGCGCGCTTCCAGCAGTTTTCCGAGCAGGACAAGCGTGATGATGGCCGCGGAAGCTTCGAAATAGACATGCTGCGCGTCAAGCCCCCCCAGCGTCACGACCGTACTGAACGCGAAGGCCATGCTGGTGCCAAGCGCAATCAGCACGTCCATGTTGGCCGCGCCGCCCCTCAGCGCGTGCCAGGCGGCAACGTAAAAACGCCATCCGGCCCAGACCTGCACCGGCGTTGCCAGCAGCAGTTGCAACCAGCGCGGCAGCAGTTCCTCGTGAACCCCCCGCAACATCGGAACCATTTGCGCAACCAGCGGCACCGTGAGGACGGCGGCGATCCAGAAGGTGCGCAAATCGTTACGGTACTGCTGTTCGTGGCGCTCTGGCTCGGCCTGCCGCGAAGCGGCGGTTAGCTCGACGGCTTCGTAGCCCGCCTTGCGAACCGCCGCAATCAGATTCTCGACACTGGTCTGGCCGGGGTCGTAACTGACGGTAGCTTGCTCGGTGGCAAAATTGACGCTTGCGCTGGCGCCTGGTTGTTTGTTGAGTACGGTTTCTATGCGGCTGGCACAGGCAGCACAGGTCATTCCGCTCAGGGCCAGTTCGGTTTCACTGCGCGGCACGCGATAGCCGGCTCGCTCAACGGCGCCGACCAGCTGGGTGGGCGATACGCGGTCCGGGTCAAAGTCCACCGACGCCGACTCATTGGCAAAATTCACCGTCGCCCGTACGCCCGGCAAGTCGTTCAGATTTTTCTCTACGCGTAGCGCGCAGGCAGCGCAGGTCATGCCCTCTACAGGCAGTTCACGGTGACCGGGGGTTGACAGCGTGACGTTTCCCATTGCCGTCTGATTCTACCCCTGAGCGATAGTTGCAGCCGCTTCGAAGAAATGCCGGACGCGGTCACCAGAGCCGCCCGGCAGGCGGCATCCTGGATACCGTGCCTGTTGCCCCGCCTCTGCTAGTGGCTCAGACGCTCAACTCGGCCCGGTTGCGGAAATGCTCGAGCGCTTCGGGGTTGGCGAGTGCCTCGATATTCTTTACCGCTACGCCGTGCACGACGTTACGTACGGCGAGTTCGACGATCTTGCCGCTCTTGGTGCGCGGGATGTCCTCAACCTGCAATACCTTTGCCGGAACGTGCCGCGGCGTGGTGTTACGGCGAATCGCCGAGCGGATTCTGTCGACCAGCGCTTCGTCGAGTTGCCGGCCTTCGCGCAAGCGCACGAACAGGACGACGCGAACGTCGTTGTCCCATTCCTGTCCGATGACCAGGCCCTCGATGACTTCCTCGAGCTGTTCGACCTGGCGGTAGATTTCGGCCGTGCCGATGCGCACACCGCCCGGATTGAGCGTGGCGTCTGACCGCCCGTATATGATGGCCGTGCCGCGTTCGGTCAATTCCATGAAATCGCCGTGGCACCACACACCCGGGAAGCGCGAAAAGTACGCGGCATGATATCTGGCGCCGTCATCGTCGTTCCAGAAATGGACCGGCATCGACGGGAAAGGCGCCGTACAAACGAGTTCGCCTTTTTCACCGATGACCGGCTCGCCGTCGTCATTGAACACCTGGACGTTCATGCCGAAGCCGCGACGCTGAATCTCGCCCCGGTAGACGGGCAGAGTGGGGTCGCCGAGCACAAAACACGAGACGATGTCGGTTCCGCCCGAGATGGAAGACAGCAGCAAGTCCTTTTTGACATGCGTGTATACGTAGTCGAAACCCTCGGGCACCAGCGGCGAACCGGTCGAGGTCATCGTTTTCAGCGACCGCAGCTTGTGCGTGCGCATGGGCTTGACCGCCGCCTTGTTGAGCGCATCGATGTACTTGGCTGAAGTCCCGAACACGCTCATGTCCTCCGCGTCGGCAAAATCGAACAGCACGGACTGCGTCGGATAAGCGGGGGAGCCATCGTAGAGCAACAATCTGGCGCCCGAAGCCAGCCCTGAAACCAGCCAGTTCCACATCATCCATCCGCAGGTCGTGAAGTAGAACAGCCGGTCGCCGGACTTGAGATCGGTGTGAAGTTGATGCTCCTTGAGATGTTGCAGCAAGGTGCCGCCGGCGCCGTGGACGATGCACTTGGGAACCCCGGTTGTGCCGGACGAGTAGAGAATGAACAGGGGATGGTTGAACGGCAGTTGTTCAAACGCGATGTCCGCGTGCGTGCCGGACCCCGCGGGGAAAGGTGCGACGAATCGCTCGAGGTGTTGCGCCGACCGGATACTTGAAATGTCCGGCTTGTCGCGGGTATAGGAAACCACGACGACGGTTTTCACGGAAGGCAAACCTTCGGCGATCTGCGCAAGACGCTCCAGCGTGTCGTGCGCCTTGCCATTGTAGTAGTAACCTTCCACGGCGAACAGGATCGACGGTTCGATCTGGCCGAAGCGATCGAGCACGCCTTGCGTCCCGAAATCCGGCGAGCACGATGACCAGATAGCCCCGATGCTTGCCGTGGCCAGCATGAAGATGATGGTATCGGGCAGGTTCGGCATAAACGCCGCAACGCGGTCGCCGCGCCGGATACCAGCGGCCTTGAGCGCCTGGACCGTCCTGAACACGGCATCGTACAACTCGGCGTAGGTGAGCCGCCAGCGCACCCGGTCTTCGCCCCAAAACACGATGGCGGTCCCGTCGTCCCTTCGCCGCAGCAGATTCTGCGCATAGTTCAGCCGCGCATCGGGAAACCACTGCGCGCCGGGCATCCTGTCGGCATTGACCAGCGTTCGGGCGCCTCGTGTTCGTGCTACCACCCCGGAGAAGTCCCACACCGCGTTCCAGAACTTTTCCGGTTCGCGAACCGACCAATCATAGAGCTGCACCGAGTCCGTAATCGCACCGCCGGCGCCGGTCGCGCCGTAACCGCTATTGACGAGATCGATGAATCGCCTGATGTTGGATTCGCTGATCCGTTTCTTGGAAGGTTTCCAGAGAACTGGCGGCGCTGCAGTCATGATTCGGAACGTAGCTGTGGAAACAGGATGACGTCGCGTATCGACGCGCTGTCGGTGAAAAGCATGACGAGCCGGTCGACGCCGATACCTTCGCCAGCGGTCGGCGGCAGCCCGTATTCGAGCGCGCGAACGTAGTCGGCATCGTAGTACATCGCCTCTGCGTCCCCGGCGGCCTTGGCTTCGGCTTGCTTGCGAAATCGCCGGGCCTGATCTTCGGGGTCGTTGAGCTCGGAAAATCCGTTGGCGATTTCGCGGCCGGCGATGAACAACTCGAAGCGTTCAGTGAGCGCCGGATTATCATCGCTGCTGCGCGCCAGCGGCGATACGTCGGTCGGGTGCGCAACGATGAACGTCGGCTGGATCAGCTTGTCCTCGGTGGTCTGCTCGAACAGTTTGAGCTGGAGCATGCCCAGACCGTCATTGGGAAACACCTCTATGTCGAAAGGCGCTAGCGCGACTTTCAGGTACTCCGGCTTTTCCAGTTCGTGCAGCGGGTAGCGATCGTTGTATTTGGCGATCGCCTCGGCCATGGTCAGCCTTTCGAACGGTTTGCCAAAGTCGATCGACTCTCCCTGGTAGGTCAGTACCGCAGAGCCGAGCACCGCCTCGGCGACCTCGCGCAACATGGTCTCCGTGAGTGCCATCAAGTAGTGGTAGTCCTGGTAGGCCTCATAGAACTCGAGCATGGTGAACTCGGGATTGTGCTTGGTCGAAATACCTTCGTTGCGGAAGTTACGGTTTATTTCGAAAACCTTCTCGAATCCGCCTACCACCAGCCGTTTCAGGTACAGTTCCGGCGCGATGCGCAGGAACAATTGCATGTCCAGCGCGTTGTGGTGCGTGACAAAGGGACGGGCGGTTGCTCCACCCGGAATCGCCTGCATCATCGGCGTTTCGACCTCGAGGTAGCCACGCTTGACGAGAAAATGGCGCAGCGCCTGGATGGTGTTCGAACGCACCTGGAAATTTTGCCGCGATTCCGGCGTTACGATGAGGTCGACGTAACGCTGGCGGTAACGCTGCTCCTGATCGGCCAGGCCGTGAAATTTTTCCGGAAGGGGCCGCAGCGACTTGCATAACAGGCGAATCGTCGTCACCTTGATTGTCAGCTCGCCGGTGCGAGTCCTGAACAGCGTTCCTTCGGCGCCCAGGATGTCGCCCAGGTCCCAGTGTTTGAATGCGGCGTGCTCTGCCTCACCGGTCGCGTCATTGGTGACGTAGAGCTGAATACGTCCCGACATGTCCTGTAGCGTCGCGAAGCTCGCCTTGCCCATGACGCGCTTGAGCAGCATCCGCCCGGCGACCACGACCCGGACCGGGGACGCTTCGAGTTCTTCGTTGGTTTTCTCCCCATGACCGGCCTGCAAATCCGCCGCAAGGTGCTGGCGCCGGAAGTCATTCGGAAACGCGTTGCCCTGTTCGCGCAACGTGGCCAGTTTCGCCCGGCGCTCTTCGATGATCTGATTGGTGTCGGTCGACGGTGCTTCCTGGCTGTTTTCGTTTTCCGGCTGGTTCTTTTTCATCCTGAATCCTGGCTGATGGCGATTGCTACACCGCCTGCTTGAGACTTGCCTCGACGAACTGGTCAAGATCCCCGTCGAGCACGGCCTGCGTATTGCCCGTCTCGACATTGGTGCGCAAATCCTTGATTCGCGACTGGTCCAGAACGTAGGAGCGGATCTGGTGCCCCCAGCCGATGTCCGACTTCGAGTCTTCGAGTTTCTGCTGTTCGGCCTGGCGCTTGCGCAGTTCGAGTTCGTACAGGCGCGATTTCAGCATTGCCATCGCTTCGGCCCGGTTCTTGTGTTGCGAACGGTCGTTCTGGCACTGGACGACGACGTTGGTCGGCAGGTGGGTGATGCGCACCGCCGAATCTGTCCTGTTGACGTGCTGGCCGCCGGCACCGCTGGCCCGATAGGTATCGATCCGCAGGTCGGCGGGATTGATCTCGACGTCGATCGAATCGTCAATCTCCGGATAGACGAAAACACTGGCAAACGAGGTGTGGCGGCGCGCATTGGAGTCGAACGGTGATTTGCGCACCAGCCGGTGAATGCCGGTCTCGGTGCGCAACGTGCCGTAGGCATAATCTCCGGATACTTTCAGTACCGCGCCCTTGATGCCGGCGACCTCTCCGGGCGATTCTTCCAGCACTTCAATCGAAAAATCCTTGCGTTCGCAGTAGCGAAGGTACATCCGCTCCAGCATCGCTGCCCAGTCCTGTGACTCGGTGCCGCCCGCGCCCGATTGTATGTCGAGGAAACAATTGTTCGGATCCAGCGGGTTGGAGAACATGCGGCGGAACTCGAGTTGCTCTATCGCCGGTTCGAGGCGGTCAAGGTCGGATTCGAGCGCCAGCAGGGTGCTCTCGTCATCCTCTTCACGAGCCATCGCGAACAGTTCGCCGGCATCGCGCAGACCGGTGCTGACGTTCTTCAGGGTTGCGACCACCGCCTCCAGGGATTTCTTTTCCTTGCCCAGCTCCTGGGCGCGCTGCGGATCGTCCCAGATATTCGGGTCTTCGATCAGGCGGTCAACTTCGGTCAGGCGGTCCTGCTTGTCATCGAAGTCAAAGATACCTCCGAAGTTCGTTACTGCGCTGGTTCAGGTCTTCGATGCGCGCTTCGATATCGTTAATGCGTTCTGCTTCCATGATTCACGCTCTGGCTAAAGCGTCGGATTCTACCCGATGAGCGCGGGGTTTCGTGAATCAAATGCGCGGCCGGGCTACGCCGGGATCGGCGGCCACCGCGTCCGTCAAGGGTGCACAACGCAAACCCGGTCCGGCTACGACTGACTGCCCCGATCAGGCAGCCCGCCAGTGTTCGATAACAAGTTGCGCATTCCGTATGCCATTG